>CAZNWS010000034.1:0-10504 GCA_964576495.1 uncultured Hydrogenophaga sp.
CACTGGCGGTCACCAACTTGCGCAAAATGGCGCGCTCGCGAACAATTTCGGCGTAGCGACGAATATTGGCTGCGCTCGGCACATATTGCGCCAAGGAGTTGAGATACGCCAAACCACCGACTTCGCCGGCCTTACCTTGGCTCTGCAAATGTTCGTACACCGTGATCACATCGGCCGGTTTGTTGGCGTTGATCAACTTCTCCATGGCGCCATAGGCCAAGCGATGCTCGTAACGATAAAAATCGGCCTCCTGGATCAGGTCCGAGACACGGTCCCAAGCCCCGTTATCGAGCAACAAACCACCCAGCACACTGGACTCTGCCTCCAAGGAGTGCGGGGGCACTCGCAGCTGGGCGATTTGTCGGTCAACGGTGCTGTCGCCCTCGCCCAAGCTGGGGTCGAACGGCGGAAAGGGGCTGTTAAAAATGGCAGACATGGCAATCCTGTGAAGCCCTCCATGTTACGCGCAGCGGGCCTTCGCGTCATGGGATAAGCCTGTGGACAAGTCCTGTACAAACAGGGGAAATTCAGGGGATGACGGCGGAATAAGTGAAGCGTTGCCCAGAAAAAAGCCGCAGCACCCCGTGAGGGGCCTGCGGCTGATGTTCAAACCCAGACGGTCTTAGGCGGTTTCGCCGATCACCTGAATGGCCACTTCCACCGACACGTCGGTGTGCAGCGCCACGTTGACGGTGTATTCACCGACCAACTTCAATGGGCCGTGAGGCATGCGGATTTGCGACTTGGCCACGGTGAAGCCGAGCTTGTTCAAGCCATCGGCGATGTCGTGGTTGGTCACAGAACCGAACAAGCGGCCATCCACGCCAGCCTTTTGGGTCAGCTTGAGGACGGTACCAGCGACTTTTTCACCCAAAGCTTGGGCTTCGGCCAATTTGGCGGCAGCGGCTTTTTCGAGTTCGGCACGGCGGGCTTCGAATTCGGCGATGGCGGTTTGGGTGGCGCGACGGGCACGGCCCGAAGGGATCAAGAAGTTACGGGCGTAACCGTCTTTGACTTTGACCACATCGCCCAAGGCGCCGAGGTTGACAACTTTGTCGAGCAGGATGATTTGCATGTCAGGCTCTCTTTCAGACGCGGTGCTGGTCGCTGTAAGGCAGCATGGCCAAGAAGCGCGCACGCTTGATGGCAGTGTCCACCTGACGTTGGTAAATCGCGCGGGTGCCGGTCAGGCGCGCGGGGATGATCTTGCCGTTCTCGGCAATGAAGTCACGCAGAACGTCGACGTCTTTGTAGTCCACTTCTTCCACGTTGGCCACGGTGAAGCGGCAGAAGCGCTTGCGCTTGAAGAGCAGCGATTGGGTGTTGCGCTTGGGGCGCTTGTCTTTGTTGAAACGTTTGGGTGCAGCCATGATGGGCCTTCCTATGTCTTGCTGAAATCTTGGATGTGAAACACAACGCCTTTGCTGTTGCGCGCATTGGCCAGAAATCCGTGAAACTCACCAACCGAATCGAGCCCCTGACGGGACAGGGTTTCGGCTTGGGAACCAAAGGCCACGGCCCTCAGTTGCAGCTTCACCTGACGGGGTGTATCGAGCTCCAAGGCCACCGACTCGTGCTCAAGCACCAAGTTGATGACGGGGATGCCGGCCGGTGTGTAGCGCAGGCTTTGAACCTGGACCACGGTGGCGGACAACTGGAGTGCGTTCACCCTTTCTGACGTTTGGCGCCGCAGACCTTAGGCTGCGTGTTCCTGCGGTTGTTGTTGCGACTTGCGTGCTTCTTCACGCTCGACCGACTTCATCATCGAAGAAGGGCCGGTTTCGGCTTTCTTCTTCAACACGGTCAGGTGACGCAACACGGCATCGTTGAACTTGAAGGCGTGCTCAAGCTCACCCATCACAGCCTGGTCGGCTTCGATGTTCAGGCACAGGTAGTGGGCCTTGGACAGCTTGTTGATTTGGTAAGCCATCTGACGACGGCCCCAGTCTTCAACGCGGTGGATCTTGCCACCGCCGGCGGTGATCATGCCCTTGTAGCGTTCCAGCATGGCTGCAACTTGCTCGCTTTGATCCGGGTGGATCAGCATGACGATTTCGTAATGACGCATAGACTCTCCTTGTGGATGAAAAAAGCCGCCCCCAGCGTCGACAAGGGATACGGCAAGGCAAGCCCACGATTCTAGCAAAATTCACTCAGACTGTCATTTTTTCGGTCCACGCAGGTTCGGGTAACGCACAAACTCGACCCACTCTCGCTCGGCGCGGCGCGGGGGTGGGGTCAGCCAGCTGACCACGACCAGCACCAAAAAGCCCAAGGGCACGCCGAATACCCCAGCGGCGATCGGCTGGATACCCCACCACAACGCCACAGGCCCTGTCACACCAAATACCTCACGCAGCCAAGTTTGCGTGGTTGCCATGTAATACAAGGTGATGCCCACGCCCGCCAGCATGGCCAAAGAAGCGGCGGTGCCGGTCGCCCTCTTCCAGAAAATGCCCAGCACCAGAACCGGGAAAAATGCAGCGGCCGCAATGGAAAACGCCGCCGAAACCAAGAACAAAATGTCGGCGGGCTTTTGAGCTGCGATGTACGCCGCCAACAAAGCCACCACCAACAACAACACCTTGGAAATCGTGACCCGCCGCACCGTAGAGGCGTTGGGGTCGATCATTTTGTAATACAGGTCGTGGCTCAAGGCGTTGGCGATGGTCAAAAGCAAACCGTCGGCCGTGGACAAGGCCGCTGCCAACCCGCCGGCAGCGACCAAACCCGAGATCACATAAGGCAGCCCAGCGATCTCCGGCATGGCCAGCACCACGATATCGCCACCAATGGTCAGTTCATTGAGTTGCAATACCCCGTCGGCATTGATGTCCTTGATCGACAGCAAGCTGGGGTCGACTTTGTTCCAAGCGGCCAACCAACTCGGTAACTCGTTGAACGGCGTGCCCACCAAGACATGAAAAACCTCAAACTTCACCATCACCGCCAGGGCCGGCGCGGTGATGTAGAGCAAGACGATGAACAACAAGGACCACGCGACCGATTCGCGCGCCTCTCGCACGCTCGGCACGGTGTAGTAGCGCATCAAGATGTGTGGCAAAGCTGCCGTGCCCACCATCAAACAAAACACCAAAGCCAAAAAGTTCCGGCGCGACAGGTCAAACAAGGTTTGGTCTGCCTGACTGCCATGGGGATCACCCAAAAAAGCTTGTGCGTGCGGGGCCATGCCGTTGAGGGGTTGGGACTTGGTGTCGGCCTCGGCTTTTTGGCGGCGCCACAGCGCTTCTGCCGCAATGTCGTTTTTGGGTAAAGCGGACAGGTGTTTCTCGGCTTGTGCCAGCGCTGCAGGCGTGGCATCGAGCGCACGCAATTGGTCGATGCGCTCTTGGGCGTTGCGCCGCTCGGCGGCCAAAGCCGCTACGGGGTTTTCCAATTGCTGCGCCAAGACTTGCGAGCGCTCGCGGTAAAGCCCCTGAACCTCCAACTCTTTGGGGTCTTGGCTCAACCGTCGCTCTTGCTCAGTCACCTGTTGAAGCTGTTGGCCATACACCAACTGCGGCAGCGGCACCTGCGTTTGTTTGACCGACAACCACACCACAGGGGTCATGTAGGCCGCGATCAAGATGACGTATTGGGCGACTTGCGTCCAAGTGACTGCGCGCATACCGCCCAAAAAGGAGCAGACCAAAATACCGCCCAACCCCAAGAAGACCCCCAACTCAAAGGCCACGCCCGTCAAGCGCGAGGTGATCAAGCCCACACCATAGATTTGGGCGACCACATAAATAAAAGAGCACACGATCGCCGCCCCAATGCCCAGCAGCCTTGGCGCCCGACCGCCATACCGCTCACCCAAAAAATCGGGGATGGTGAACTGCCCAAATTTGCGCAGGTACGGTGCCAAGAAAAAAGCCACCAAACAATAGCCACCGGTCCAGCCCATCACGAAGGCCAAACCATTGAAGCCTTGCAAGTACAAGGTACCAGCCAGACCAATGAAGGAAGCGGCCGACATCCAATCGGCGCCGGTGGCCATGCCGTTGTAGATGGCCGGCACGCGCCGCCCCGCGACGTAGTACTCGGCAGGGTCGGTGGTGCGACTCATGATGCCGATACCAGCGTACAAACCGATGGTCGCGAACATGAACACAAAGCCGATCCATTCGCGCGACAAGCCCCACTGCTCCAATACCGCCAATACCAGCACGAACAGAAAAAAACCACCCGCGTACCAGCGGTACACCTTGTTGAGCTGCGAGCGAAACAAGGCGTTAGACACAGATGCGTTGGACAATTTGGGCAAAAGGGGCATGCCTCAATCCTCGCGCTCTTGGACGCCGTGAATCACATCGATGCGGTGCATGGCCCACGCGTAGACCCCCACCAACGCGCCATAAACCAGCAAAGCACCTTGGGCCGCCATCCAAAAACTGAAGGGCCAACCCAAAAACTGAAAATCCAAATCTCTGGCAAAAAACACAAAGACAAAGCTCACACCAAACCACACCAGCATGAGACCGGAAATCCAGCGCACATTGGCTCGCCAATAGCGACCCAATGTCTCTGGAGTGGGAGAGGAACTCATGCGGCCTGCCCTGCCCATTCGCGCTCGATCTGCTGTGCCACACGCGGCTCAAAACCACGCACGTGCCTCAACACATCTTGAGCTCGGCCATGCTCACCGCGTTCGTGGTGCAGGTGCGCCAACTGGTACCAAGCCAAAGGTCCCATGGGCTGCAACTCGGTGTTGCGCCGCAACGCTTGCTCCGCCCCTTGAAGGTCACCCAAAGCAATGCGCACCACACCCAAACCGTACCAAGCCCGGTCCAATTGGGGGTTGAGCCGGGTGGCGGTTTCAAAATCCGTTTGCGCTTGCGTCAAGCGTCCCAGTTGTTGATGCACGAAGCCTGCATTGAACCAGTGGGCGGCCACATTCGGCTGCAGCGTGAGCAGTCGCTGAAATACGCAGGCGGCTCCCGTCCAATCCTCTGTGCTGGCCAGCCAGTGCGCACCTGTGGCCAAGGCGTGGGGGTGGTCGGGTTGTGCTTTCAGCCAATCGTTCACACAAGCCAGCACCCCTTGAGGGTTTCCACGCCACAAGGCCAGTGTCAAACGAAGACGCCACGCCAGGGTTTTCATGACAAACAACGGGACACGCCTGCGTCCAAGCAATGCACGATTTTGGCCAGCGCCAAGGCGACCCAAGCCATGGTCAGCAAAGCCAGGGCGACCAGCGGTCGGTGTTGGGCCAGCACCCGAGTAGGCGAAAGCACATGGGCCAACCAATGGGCGGGTGTGGCCACGGTCTGCAGGATGCGGTAGATGAGGTTGTCTTGACGCCGAGCACCGATGAGCCAGCCCAAGAGCAGCTGCCCCAACAAGGACAGCAAGGCCACTTCGACCAGCAATTTGGCGGTCAAAATCATCCAAAGCACAGGGCGGTGGCTGGGCTCGAGACCCAACATAAGGCAAAAGAAGACAACATGACCCGATTCTGATGGAAGAACTTACCGCCCTCTGACGAAAAGCCCTCACAAGTTCTGATCCATGTCAATCCGAGCCCGGGGAATACCCGCAGGCTCTACCTTGCGGACGGTGTAGGATGAACCATGACCATGACACCCGCCAGCGACCCCGCCCTGAACCTGATGACCACCCCGGTTCGTCAGTTGATCAAGCGCACCCCCATCACCCTGCCCCCCAACACCAGTATTCGAGCCGCAGCCCAGCTCATGAGCGAGTTGCGGGTGTCGTCGGTGCTGATCGAAGAACAGGGCATGCTGTTTGGTCTGATCACGGACCGCGACTTGCGCAATCGCGTGGTGGCCATGGGCTTGGACATTCAACGCCCGATTGCCGACATCGCCACCTTGGCTCCCCTGTCGGTGGACATCAAGGCCCCCGCTTTTGACGCCCTGCTGTTGATGGCGCGTCACAACATCCACCACGTGCCCGTGCTCGACCAGCAGCGGGTGGTGGGCATGATCACCGCCACCGACTTGACCGAGCAACACAGCACGTCTGCGGTTTACATGGCCGGGGACATTTACAAACAAACCAGCGTTGAGGGCTTGCAGCAAGTCGCCGCCAAAATCAAGCGTCTGCAGCAAAATTTGGCCGCCGCCGATGCCTCGGCCTACAACACCGGCCACATCATCACCGCCATCACCGACGCTTTGACGGTGCGCTTGTTGCAACTCGGTGAAGCGAAATTGGGCCCAGCCCCGATCGATTACGTGTGGGTAGCCGCCGGTTCACAAGCCCGCAGCGAACAAACCGCCAAGTCCGACCAAGACAACTGCATGGTGCTCGACGACCGCTACGACGAGGCCCAACACGGCGAGTACTTCAAGGCCTTGGCGACGTTTGTGTGCGACGGTTTGGATGCGTGTGGCTACATCTATTGTCCCGGCGAAATGATGGCCATGACGCCCACTTGGCGCTTGCCGCGCCAACAGTGGCTCGATTTGTTCGCGCGTTGGACTTCTCAGCCAGAACCCAAGTCGCTCATGTTGACCTGTGTGTGGTTCGACTGGCGCGCCATCCACGGCAACATGGCCATGGCCGAAGACCTGCACCGCGAAGTGTTGCAGCGCACGAAAGGTAACAGCATTTTCTTGGCCTATATGGTAGGTAACGCCCTCACCCACCGCCCACCGCTGAATTGGTTCAATGGCTTGAGCACCATCCGCAGCGGCACCAACCGAGGCACGGTGGACCTCAAACACAATGGCATCGTACCCATCGTCGATTTGGCCAGGGTCTACGCCTTGGCTGGCGCGGACACGGCCATCAACACCCACGACCGCTTGGAAAGTGCCGCCGTCAGCGGTGCCATCAGCGAACAAAGTGCTCGCGACCTGCGCGACGCTTTGGAGTTTTTGGCCTTTGTTCGCATCCAACACCAAGCGCGACAAATCTTGCAAGAACGCAAGCCCGACAACTTCTTGCACCCCGTGGAAATTTCCAACTTCGAGCGCACGCAACTCAAGGACGCGTTTCGCGTGGTGGCTGCGCTTCAGGAGATTTTGGGACAACGTTACCAAGCCGGTCGTTTCTGAACGCTCAATATTTCAGCCGCGCGTAGTAGGTTTTTTGAGCTGCTTCACGGGCTTGGCCCAAGGTGCGAATGCCTTTTTCAGCCAACAGGGGAATCAGCTTGAGGAAGACCTCGGCGGTGACCATGGCATCGCCCATGGCCGTGTGCCGACCCATCACCGTCACATTGAAACGTTCGGCAATCGCCTCCAAGCGGTGCGATTCTTGGTTGGGGTGCACCACGGCCGACAACAGCAAGGTGTCGAGCACCGGCTGATCGAAGACCACGCCGGTGCTTTTTTCCTTCAGCTGCAAAAAGCGCATGTCAAACGCCGCGTTGTGCGCCACCAGCACCGTGTCCTGCGAAAACGCATGGAAGGCGGGTAAAACTTCGGCGATCGTGGGCTTGCCCGCCACCATGTGCGGCTCGATACCGTGGATGGGAATGGTGGCCGCGGGGATGTTGCGTTGTGGGTCGATCAACTGTTCAAAGCACTCTTGGCTCAAGAGCTTGCCATTGACGATGCGCGTGGCCCCCATTTGAATGATCTCGTCGCCTTGAGAGGGGTTCAAGCCCGTGGTCTCGGTATCAAAAACGGTGTAGGTCAACTCGCTGAGCAATCGATCGTCCAGTTCACGCGACTGGGCTGTGGTCTGGAACAAATCAAAGTCGTAGAACTCGGGGCGGCTGTCGTTGCGAACAAACGTGGTGGCATCGAGCTGCTCTTGTGGGCTGGCCAACGGCAAAAGAAATCGGAAAAACGCCTGGTGGCGGGCGCGTTCGCGCTCAAACCAAAACGCACCACCGTGACGCTCCACCACGTCTCGCACCGACAACAGGCTGCCATCGCCACCCTGGCGCATGGCGTCCAATTCCCAACTCATGACCGTCTCGGTGCTCATGGCTTGGCCACTCCAAATCAAGTCCAAGTGGGCCTTGCGACCTTGGTGGCTGGGCAAAGTCGCAGGGGCTAAGCGCAGTTGCAAAAATTTGACTTCGAATTCATCCACCAAACGATGGGCCAAGTATGCGATGGCCTGCATGATGGAGAAACTCTCCACTTTGAGCCACAAGCCAGCGTCGACCTCGGCCAAACTCACCGGCACGCTCAATTGCGATTGCATTTGACGCAAAGCCGCTTTGAGCAAGTCAGCGCCCAACATGTCCTCCATGGGCCAGCGGGTTTTCAGGTCGGCCGCCGCACCGTTTTCCAGCTCGGCCAAGCGCTGGCTCATGCGCCGGGTTTCGTCACCCAGCACACCCAAAAAGCGGCTGCGCATGGCCGTGTCCAGATCGGGATAGTCCAACATGTCCAAGGCCGCTTGCATGTTCGCCAAGGCCGAACGGGTGCCTTCGGTCAGGCTGTTGAGCACGTGGTCTCGGGCCGACTCAGTTTGGAAGTCGCGTGTGATGTTTTCCATCATCAACACAAAACCACCCAGTGAGCTCGAGGCATCGGCCACACCCACCGCGCGCACCGGCGCCATCTGGACCCGCAGCAACTGACCCGCAGCGGTGGTGGTGACGAACTGCGCCGAGGGTGAAGCCGCACCGCGCGACATGCGTTCTTGGATGTTCTCCAAGGCATGCGCAACCAGCTTGCGATCAAATACCCCGTAAATGGATCGGCCCAAACCCATCAACTCCACGCCCCCACCCACCGCGCCCGACAAGGCCCGACTTTGCAACCGCGCTTGGTTGTTGTAGAGCAAAATGCGGCCGTCCAAATTACACACCACCACGCTCTGGGTGAGTTCGGACATGAGCGCGGCCAGACGGTTGCGCTCTTGCTCAATGCCTTGGCTGGCTTGACTGACACGCGCGTCCATCTCTTGTCGCAAACGCTCGCGCTGCTCCAACAACTGGTTGATGCGATCGGCCAAAGCCCGGTGTTCGCTCGCGCCAGCAGGCACGATGGGCTTGATCACATCGGTGTTGAGCAAGACATCCACACCGTCGGTCATGTGTGCCAGGGGTTGCACGTAGTGGCGCCAAAGGCGTTGAGTCACCGCTGCTGCCACCGCCACAAAACCCAGCCACAACAGGACCAGCAAGGGCCAACGGCTTGTCAACACGTCGCTCCACCACGACTGCCACAGGGTTTGTTCAGACTCGTTCAAGGTCGAGCTCAGGACCCATGTCGTCAAAGCCAACCAAGCCAAGACCGCCACCCCCACCACGAGGGCAGCAAGCAAAGCACGCATCTCCAACCGAGGCTTCATGTCGGCGTCTCCAACATGGCTTTGACCTTGGTCACCAAGTCTTTGGTCGAAAACGGTTTGGTCATGTAGGCGTTGGCTCCCAAGGCCAAACCCTTGGCCACATCGGTGTCGCGGCCTTTGGCGGTCAGCATGAGGATGCGGGTTTGGCAGACCGTGTCGTTGTGAGCGCGCACCTCGAAACACACCTCGAAGCCGGTCTTGATCGGCATCATCACGTCGAGCAGCACCAAGTCGGGCAGGTGTTTGACGATGGCATCGATGGCCTCTTGGCCATCGCGTGCCAAGATCACGTTGTAGCCTTCTCGCTTCATCAAAAACTCCAGCGAAATCAAAATATTCGGCTCGTCGTCGGCAATCAAAATGGTCTGTGTCATGTTCTGCTTCCCTCAGGTATTCATCATGCACCAAGCGACCCTTGGGTCGCAGGCTGGAGCGGCAAATAAAAGCCCAAGCAAGCGCCCTGACCGAGGGTCGACCTCAGCCACATGCGCCCGCCAAAGTGTTCAACGATTTGTCGGCTGATGGGCAAACCCAAACCGGTGCCGCCAGGCCGATAAGCTTCGTCGCCCACCTGACGGAATTTTTCAAACACCCGGTCTTGCTGATCGGGAGCAATGCCGGGCCCGTTGTCCTGCACCTCCACCATCACCCCCCCGTCTGCCGATCGCAAGCGCACGTCCACCACACCGGTTTGGCGCGGCGCGAATTTCACGGCATTGGACAAGAGGTTGATCACCACTTGGGTGATGCGGTCAGCGTCGGCCAAGACCGTGGGCGTGGCTTGGGCATCCAAGCGCAGTTGCACGCCGCGTTCGCGGAAAGTCTCTTGCATGGTTTCTACCGCTTGCGCCAACAACTCGGGCATGTCCACCGGGCTGTTGTGCCACTCGGCGTGACCCGCTTCAATCTTGGCCATGTCCAAAACTTGGTTGACCAAGCGGCTCAAACGCTCGGTCTCACTCACGATGAGGGTCATGAAATGCTGGCGCTGTGCCGCGTCCATGTCGGGGTCGTCGCGCATCAACTCCGACAAGGCACGTATCGATGTCAATGGCGTGCGCAACTCGTGGGTGACCGAGGACATGAAGTCGTCCTTCATGCGGTCCAAACTTTTGAGCTTTTCATTGGCCTCTTGCAGCTCACGGGTGGCCCGTTCGAGCGAACGCGACTTGTCCTCCAAGGCATGGGAATACGCCCGCAGCTGCGAGGCCTCGTCCAAGATGCGCATGACATCGTCCAAGTCCAGCGCCTCTTCCTCCACCACCGACGCCACCATGAT
>CAZNWS010000035.1:0-2304 GCA_964576495.1 uncultured Hydrogenophaga sp.
GGGCGGTCGCTACTCGGTCTGGTCGGCCTTGGGGCTGCCCCTGGCCATGGCCGTGGGCGCCTCGGCGTTTCGCGAGCTGCTCGCCGGCGCACAGGCCATGGACACGCACTTCCAAACCGCCCCGCTGGACCAGAACCTGCCGGTCATCTTGGGCCTGTGCGGTGTGTGGAACCGCAACTTCTTGAACTGCCCGACCCAACTGCTCTCGTGCTACCCCAGCCGCTTGGTGCGCTTCGCGCCCTTTGTGCAGCAAATGGACATGGAAAGCAACGGCAAACGCACGCGCAAAGATGGCCAGCCCGTCGAGGCCGGCACCGGCCCCATCGTTTGGGGTGGCTTGGGCATCGACGGCCAACACGCTTACTTCCAGTTGCTGCACCAAGGGACGCACCGCGTGCCGGTGGAGTTCATCGGCGTGTTGACCGAAGACACCCCGCTGCCCCTGGCCGCCGAGCACCACCGTGTGGTCAACCTGAATTTGCGCGCCCAAGCCCAAGCCATGGCCTTGGGCCGCGACGAAGCCGCCACGCGCCAAGCCTTGTTGGCCGAGGGCCTGAGCCCCGCCGACGCCGAACGCTTGACCAGCCAACGCAGTTTTGCCGGCGACGTGCCCAACAGCATTCTTTGGATCGACCAACTCAGCCCCCACCGCTTGGGCGCGCTGATCGCGCTGTACGAACACAAGGTGTTTGTGCAAGCCGCCATCTGGGGCATCAACGCCTACGACCAATGGGGTGTGGAGTTGGGCAAAACCATGGCCAAGGCGATGGAAAACGCGTGATGCGCATCGCCTTGGTCGCCCACAACGGCAAAAAAGACGACATGGTGGCCTTGGCCACCGAGTTCGCGCCCCAGTTGCGCCAACACACCCTCATGGCCACCGGCACCACCGGCATGCGCCTGCAAAACGAATTGGGCCTGAGCGTGGAGCGCTTGCTCAGCGGCCCCTTGGGCGGCGACTTGCAAATTGGCGCACGCCTGTCGGTCGGCCTGGTTGACGTATTGGTTTTCCTGCGCGACCCCATGACGGCCCAACCCCACGAACCCGACATCAACGCCTTGGTGCGCGCCTGCGACGTGCACAACGTACCGTGCGCGACGAACGTGGCGACGGCGCGGGTGTTGTTGGGGTGTTGCTTGTGATCCCTTGGATAACCGACTCACCGCGCTAAAGCATTCAGCTTAAACCTCATCGTTTCATGGGATTAGGATCTTCGCTGCCTCGATGTGCAAGGCCATCGCCACTGCGGTGTTGGTCATAACGTTGAACAAAAAATCGGTGCTGGCGTTAGAGCACTGCCAATCTGCGATGGGAATAGGCGGTGTGTGAGCACCTGAGGATGGATCTGATAAAGGCAATGCGCTCGGGTTGAATACGACCCCGGTGCTCATGCTTTGGAAGATGTTAAAGACCCCAGCAGGTCGCCCAAGCTTGAAACTTTGCTTCATTGCTAAGGGTATATCCCATCCACTTGGCGCAAAAAAGTACAAGTTTGCTTCTTTTTTGTACACACACTGCAAGGGCTGGCCCTTCAGAATTCTCAGCAACGGTCTTGCCACCGTTCAATGATTCCACAACCCTTGAAGGAGACACCAGTGAAATTCCGCCTCGCCTCTGTACTGACCGCCGCACTCTTGAGCGCCGGTCTTGCCCAAGCCAACACCGAGTTGGTGATTGCCACCGTGAACAACGGTCACATGATCGAGATGCAAAAGCTCAGTCATCATTTTGAATCAGCCAACCCTGGCATCAAGCTCAAATGGGTTACGCTAGAAGAAGGTGTGTTGCGCCAGCGCGTGACGACCGACATCGCCACCAAAGGCGGTCAGTTCGACGTCATGACCATCGGTATGTATGAGACCCCCATCTGGGGCAAAAAAGGTTGGCTACAAGAGCTCAAGACCGACGCCGCATACGACGTTAACGACTTGCTGCCCGCCATGCGCAACGGCCTGTCGGTCGATGGCAAATTGTTTGCCGCGCCCTTCTACGGCGAGAGCTCGATGCTGATGTACCGCAAGGACTTGGCCGACAAAGCGGGCGTGCAAGTGCCCGAGCGTCCCACCTGGACGCAGATCAAAGACCTGGCCGCCAAAATGCACGACCCCAAAAACGGCGTCTACGGTATTTGCCTGCGTGGTAAGCCAGGCTGGGGCGACAACATGGCTTTCTTGAGCACCTTGGTCAACACCTTCGGTGGCCAGTGGTTCGACATGCAGTGGAAGCCCCAGTTGGAGAGCAAGCCTTGGAAAGACGCGATCACGTTCTACGTTGACTTGCTGAAAAACTACGGCCCACCCGGC
>CAZNWS010000035.1:2314-9107 GCA_964576495.1 uncultured Hydrogenophaga sp.
AAGTGCGGCATGTGGATCGACGCGACCATCGCAGCCTCCTTCGTTAGTGACCCCAAGCAGTCCAAAGTGGCGGCACAAATGGCCTTTGCTCAAGCCCCCACCCAAGTCACGCCCAAGGGCGCCAACTGGCTGTGGGCTTGGTCGCTGGCCATCCCTGCAGGCTCCAAGAAAGTGGACGCCGCACAGAAGTTCGTGACCTGGGCCACCTCCAAGGACTACATCAACTTGGTGGGCAAGACCAATGGTTGGGCCGCCGTGCCCACCGGTACGCGCAAGAGCACGTACGCCAATGCCGAGTTCCAAAAAGCCGCTCGCTTTGCCTCGGCTGAGAAGACCGCCATTGACTCGGCCAACCCCAACGACTCGACCTTGCCCAAGAGCCCGTACGTGGGTGTGCAGTTCGCTGCCATCCCTGAGTTCCAGTCGATTGGTATCGCGGTGGGTCAGCAAATGAGCGCGGCCTTGGCCGGCAAGACCACGGTGGACGCGGCCCTCAAGGCCAGCCAAGTGGCCGCTGACCGCGAAATGCGCAAAGCCGGTTACTACAAGTAAGCCATCACGCGATGGAGATTGCGCGGCCCACGAAGTTGATCTTCCGGGCCGCGCCTTTTAGATTTTGATTGGCCTTGTGCACATGAACCGCTTACTGCCCCGATTGCTGCTCACGCCCGCTGTGGCGACCCTGTTCCTGTGGATGATCGTGCCACTGGTGATGACGGTGTATTTTTCCGTCATCCGCTTCAACCTTTTGCAGCCCGATCAAACGGGTTTTGTGGGCTTGGAGAATTTCGAATACTTCGTCACCGACCCCTCCTTCGGTGCCGCCATCAACAACACATTGCTGCTGCTGGGCAGCGTGATCGCCATCACGGTGGTACTGGGTGTGGCCTTGGCCTTGTTGATCAACGAGCCTTTTGCAGGCCGCGGCTTTGTGCGCCTGTTGTTGATCGCCCCGTTTTTTGTCATGCCCACGGTCAACGCCTTGCTGTGGAAAAACATGATGATGAACCCGATCTACGGCGTCTTGGCCCAGGTCTGGATGTTCTTTGGCCTCACGCCCGTGGACTGGCTCACCGATTGGCCGCTCTTGTCGGTGATCACCATGGTGAGCTGGCAATGGCTGCCCTTTGCCACGCTGATTTTCATGACGGCGCTGCAAAGCATGAACCGCGAGCAGCTCGAAGCCGCGCGAATGGACGGCGCGCACTACGGCCAACAGCTGCGCTACCTTTACCTCCCCCACTTGGGCCGCTCGGTGGCCGTGGTGGTGATGATCGAGCTGATTTTTTTGCTCAGCATCTTTGCCGAGATCTACACCACCACCGGTGGTGGGCCTGGTGACGCGAGCACCAACGTCGCCTTTTTGATCTTCAAACAGGCTTTGCTCAACTTCGATGCCGGTGTGGCGTCAGCCGGGGCTTTGTTCGCCATCGTCTTGGCCAACATCGCCGCGATTTTCATGATCCGCCTGGTCGGCAAGAACCTCGATAAGTGAACCCCATGCCCAAAGCTTCTACCATTACCCTAGGCTATGCCCTGCGCACCGTCTCGGCTTGGGCCGTGGCCCTGCTGCTGTTTTTCCCCTTGGGCTGGTTGATCTTGACCGCCTTCAAAACCGAATTGCAGGCCATCAGCGTGCCTCCCGAGCTGTTCTTCAGCCCCACGCTGGAGAACTTCCACGAGGTTCAGGAACGCAGCGATTACCTGCACTACGCCAAGAATTCGGTGATCACCAGCGTGGTCTCCACCCTCCTAGGCTTGATGATCGCCGCACCCGCGTCCTACGCCATGGCCTTTTTCAAGGGCAAACACGACAAAGACATTTTGATGTGGATGCTCTCAACCAAAATGATGCCCGCCGTGGGGGCCTTGGTGCCCATCTACGTGTTGGCGCAAAAGAGCCAGCTGCTCGATTCGCCCATCGCCTTGATCATCGTCTTCACGCTCTCCAACCTGCCGATCATGGTGTGGATGCTGTATTCGCACTTCAAGGACATTCCCCACGAAATCCTGGAAGCCGCGCGCATGGACGGCGCGACCTTGTGGCAAGAGCTGCGCTTGGTGTTGTTGCCCTTGGGCATGGGCGGCTTGGCCTCCACCGGTTTGCTGTGTTTGGTGCTGAGCTGGAACGAAGCCTTCTGGAGCCTGAACCTCACGGCGGCCAACGGCGGCACGCTGGCCACCTTGATCGCCAGCTACTCCAGCCCCGAGGGCCTGTTCTGGGCCAAGTTGTCGGCAGCGTCCTTGCTCGCCATTGCCCCCATCGTCGTCTTTGGTTGGTTCAGCCAAAAACAATTGGTCCAAGGCCTGACCTTTGGTGCCGTCAAGTAAGTTCTCCCTCATTTTGGTTTGCTCAACATGTCCTATCTTCAACTCCAAGGCATCGAAAAAATTTTTGGCGAACACCGCGCCATCAAAGGCATCGACCTGAACATCCAAGCCGGTGAATTCGTCGTTTTTGTCGGCCCTTCGGGCTGCGGCAAATCCACCTTGCTGCGTTTGATCGCGGGCTTGGAGCACATCGACAATGGCACACTCACCCTCGAGGGCAAAGACATCACGCACAAGCCCTCGAGCAAACGGGACTTGGCCATGGTGTTTCAGAGCTACGCACTCTACCCGCACATGAGCGTGTTCGAAAACATGAGCTTTGCGCTCAAACTAGCCAAGGTCTCGGCCTCGGTCATCCAAGAAAAAGTGCAGCGCGCCGCGAAGATCCTCAACCTCACGGACTACCTGCAGCGCACGCCCAAAGAGCTCTCGGGCGGCCAGCGCCAGCGCGTGGCCATTGGACGAGCCATCGTGCGTGCGCCCAAGGTGTTTTTGTTCGACGAGCCCCTGTCCAACCTCGACGCGGCCTTGCGCGGCCAAACGCGGGTCGAGATCGCCAAATTGCACCGTGACTTGGGGGCCACCACCATCTACGTGACGCACGACCAAGTCGAGGCCATGACCCTGGCCGACCGCGTGGTGGTCTTGCGCGACGGTCAGATCGAGCAAGTCGGCACCCCCTTGGAACTCTACGACCGCCCGGCCAACCAATTCGTCGCCCAGTTCATCGGCACGCCACAAATGAACGTGGTGCGCACCGAGGATCTACCCACCGACCTGCGATCGTTGGTGCCTGCGAACGCACAAAACGGCGCTTTGGGCTTGCGCCCCGAACACATCGCCGTTCGACCTGCGGGGGATGGGGGTCTGAGCGGCAGCGTGGAGTTGATCGAGGCCTTGGGCGCAGAGACCCTGATGTACGTGCGCGATGGCGCTGGGGCCTTGTGGGTCACGCGCCAGAGTGATCGCACCCAGCAGCGCCTGGGCGATACCGTGAGCCTGCACATGGACAGCGCACACGCACATTGGTTCGACGCGCAGGGCCGCGTGGTCCACGCCCAAAGCCCCAAGGAAACACCATGAGCGCCCCCCTGATTCAATTGCACCTGGGCTTGGGTTCCTTTCACCGCGCCCACCAAGCCGTGTACCTGCAGCGCTTGCATGACCTGGGCGACACCGGCTGGGTGATCGCGGGCGGCAACCTGCGCCCCGACATGCCCGAGACCATCGCGGCCCTGCAAGCCCAAGGTGGTGCCTACACCTTGGAGACCATCAGCCCCGCCGGTGAACACGCCTATGAGCGCATCACCTCGATTCGCCACGTCGTTCCCTACCAAGCCGACTTGGCCCCGCTGGTGGCCTTGGCCTGCCAGCCGGCCACGCGCATCGTGTCCTTCACGGTGACCGAGGCCGGTTACTACCTCGACGCCCAAGACCAACTCGATTGGGCCACCTTTGCCGAGCTGCAAGCCGATGTCGATGCCGTGCGTCAAGGCCAGGCCGGGCGCACCTTGTACGGGGCTCTGTGCACGCTGCTCGATGCGCGCCGCTTGGCCGGTGCCGGCCCCGTGACCTTGCTCAACTGCGACAACCTGCGCCACAACGGCGATCGTTCGCGCAAGGGTTTGATGCAATTTTTGACCGCGCTGCAACGCCCCGAATTGCTGGCTTGGGTACAGGCGAACACCAGCAGCCCCAACGCCATGGTGGACCGCATCACACCCCGCCCCACCGCCGCCGTGATCGAACGGGTACAAGCCGCCACCGGCGTGCACGACCCGGCCGCGCTCATGGGCGAGAGCTTCATTCAGTGGGTGATCGAAGACCGCTTCATCCACGGCCGCCCCGATTGGGCGCGCGTGGGCGTGGAGCTGGTGAGCGATGTGGCGCCTTACGAGGAGGCCAAGATCCGATTGCTCAACGCCACACACAGCTGCATCGCGTGGGCCGGCACCTTGTTGGGCTTGACCTACATCCACGAGGGCACCCAACACCCCGTGATCCGCCAGATGGCGCACGACTACGTCAGCCACGACGCCATCCCCGCGCTCAGCCCCAGCCCCATCGATTTGGCGCGTTACCGCGATGTGGTGCTCGATCGTTTTGCCAACCCCGCGATTGCCGACACCAACCAGCGCGTGGCCATGGACGCGTTTTCCAAGATCCCCGGCATGATCGCGCCCACGCTGCTCGAGCGGCTCGCGCAAGGCCACAGCGCCCAGAGCGTGGCGATCTTGCCCGCCTTGTTCTTGGCCTATTTGCAGCGCTGGCACGCGGGCGGTATTGCCTACACCTACCAAGACCAGGCCATGGACCCGGCCGTGGGCCACGCCATTGCCAGCGCCGCCGACCCGGTGGCGGCGTTCGCGGCCGATCGAACCTTGTGGGGCGAGTGGGCCAACGATGCGCGACTCGTGAGCGCTTTGCGCACCGCCTTCGCCCGCGTTCAATCCTTTGTATCGGAGCACACCGCATGACCGACCGACTGCAACACAAACACGCTTTGCTCACCGGCGCGGCCGGCGGCATTGGCTTGGCCGTGGCCGAAGCCTTTGCCTTGCAAGGCGCCCATTGCACCGTGGCCGACTTGCCCGGCTCAGCACCGGCCGAGTTGCAAGCGCTGATGGCGCGTTTCCCCGATCGGGTCCGCTACGTGCCCACCAACGTGACCCAGATGGACCAGATCGACGCCTGTGTGCAAGCGGCGGCGCAGGCCTTTGGCCCCATCACCACCTTGTTCAACAATGCGGCCATTTTTGACATGGCGCCGCTGTTTGAAAGCGACGAGCGCATGTACGACCGGCTCTTTTCGGTCAACGTCAAAGGGGCGTTCTTTGTGATGCAAAAAACCCTGCGCCACATGGTCGATCATGGCCAAGCGGGCTGCTCGGTGATCAACATGGCCTCTCAAGCCGGACGCCGCGGCGAGGCTTTGGTGTCGCACTACTGCGCCACCAAGGCGGCCATCATCAGCTACACCCAAAGTGCGGCCTTGGCGATGGCGCCCCACCGCATCCGCGTCAACGGCATTTCGCCTGGCGTGATCGACACCCCCATGTGGGCCAACGTGGACGCGCTCTTTGCCCGCCACGAACAGCTGCCCATTGGCGAGAAGAAAAAGCGCGTGGGTTTGGCCGTGCCCTTGGGACACATGGGCCAGCCCCACGACATCACCGGCGCGGCCGTGTTTTTGGCCAGCGACGAATCGGCCTACATCACCGCCCAGACCCTTAACGTCGATGGCGGCAACGTCATGAGCTAAAGTCTTCCGATGCCCGCCAAGCCCCCCGCCAGCCCCCGCCAGCTCAAACCCGAGCTGGAACACGAATTCGCTCGCTCGCCCGATCTGGGCTACGAGGCCTCGACCGACGTGGGCTTTGTCCGCTGCCTCTCACACGGCTTTCCCACGCCCTTGGCGCGTTGGCATTACCACGACGAGTACGAGCTGCACCTGATCACCGCCACCAGCGGCAAGGTCTTTGTGGGCGATTGGATCGCCCCTTTCCAGCCCGGGCAATTGGTGCTCACCGGCCCGCGCTTGCCGCACAACTGGGTGAGCACGGACCTGCCTTCGGGCGGTGTGGCCGAGCGCGATTTGGTGATCCAGTTTTCGCACCTGCCTTTGGTGGAGGCCAGCCAAACCATTCCCGAGTTGCGCGACCTCTTGCCCTTGTTGGACCGTGCCAAAAACGGCATTGAATTTTTTGGCATGGCCGAGCGGGCCGAACGCCACTGGCGGCTGATCAAACAAAACCGCGGGCTTCGCCGCTTCAATCAGTTTTGTGAGCTGATGGCTGATTTGGCGGCTTGCAACGACTACCGCTTGCTCTCGACCGTGCAGCTGCAAAGCGACGACGACGACACCTCGCTCGACCAAATCGAATCGGTTGTGAGCCGTATCACCGAACACCTGAGCGACGACCACAGCGCTGCGGCCTGTGCGGCCGAATTGGGCATGAGCGAGAGCCGTTTCTCGCGCTTCTTTCGACGCGCGACCGGCAACACCTTCACCGATTTTGTCAACCGCGTGCGCATCAGCCGCGCGTGTCAGTTGCTCATGGACACCGACCAAACCGTCAATTCGATTTGTTATGACGTGGGCTTCAACAACGTGGCGAATTTCAACCGCCGATTTTTGGAAATCAAAGGCATGACGCCCACCGATTTCCGTCGCCAAGCCCTGACCCGCTTTCAGGGCTCTACGAGCCACTGACCACAGGGAATCCATCGCATGTACCTTGGTTTGGATTTGGGCACCTCCGAGCTCAAAGCCCTCTTGCTCAACGAGCAGCAAGACGTTTTGGGCACAGCCGGTGCAGCTTTGAGTGTGCAAAGGCCCCACGAGCGTTGGAGCGAACAAAACCCCGACGATTGGTGGCACGCTTTGGAGCGTGTCATGGATCAACTTCGCCACCAGCATCCGAATGCCCTGTCCCAACTGCGCGCCATCGGCTTGTCTGGT
>CAZNWS010000035.1:9117-10137 GCA_964576495.1 uncultured Hydrogenophaga sp.
GCATGGAGCGGTGCTCATGGATGCCCAAGGTGCTGTGCTGCGTCCGGCCATTTTGTGGAACGACGGTCGGAGTGCCGACGAATGCACTTGGCTGCACGCACAGGCACCCGACCTGCGCAGTATCACAGGCAACTTGGCAATGCCCGGCTTCACCGCGCCTAAGCTGCAATGGGTGCGTCAACACGAGCCCACGGTGTTCGAACGTGTGCGCCATGTGTTGCTGCCCAAAGACTGGTTGCGCTGGCGCCTGACGGGTGAATTCGCCACCGACCTGTCCGATGCATCCGGAACCTTGTGGCTCGACACTGGCCGCCGAGATTGGTCTGATCGTTTGCTTGAGCTCGGGGGCTTGAACCGGGATCAAATGCCGCGATTGCTCGAGGGCTCCGAGGTATCAGGCACGGTGCTTCCCGAGTGGTGCCAACGCTGGCATCTGCCGACCACGGTGGCGGTAGCTGCAGGTGCAGGCGACAATGCTGCCAGCGCTATCGGCATGGGGTTGACTGAACCTGGCCAAGGCTTTGTCTCGTTGGGCACCTC
Organism: uncultured Hydrogenophaga sp.; assembly: GCA_964576495.1. Classification (GTDB taxonomy): domain Bacteria; phylum Pseudomonadota; class Gammaproteobacteria; order Burkholderiales; family Burkholderiaceae_C; genus Hydrogenophaga. The sequence goes on from CAZNWS010000035.1 coordinate 9,658, forward strand.
TGGCGTTGTTTTTGTCAATAGCGCGGCCTACGACCCCCGACCCGACCAAGCATTGCACACCTTTTGCCATGCCCTACCCCACCGCTGGCACCAAATGAGTGTCATGCTTAGTGCTGCGAGCGCTGTAAATTGGGCCAAGGAGGTCATGGGTTTTAGCCACGTGCGCGAATTGTTGGATGCTGCATCCAGTTTGAGCGAAGAAGAGGCCCTGCGTGCGCCCGTGTTTTTGCCCTACCTCAACGGAGAACGCTCGCCCCACAACAACCCGCAGGCCACCGCCGCATGGTCGGGACTTCGTGCGTCTCACAGCCGCGCACACCTGGCGTATGCGGTGGCCGAAGGCGTGGGTTTTGGCTTGTTCGATGGCATCCAAACCTTCCCGGATCAAGGGTGCTCGTGGGCGGCTTTGTCCTTGGTTGGCGGCGGGTCGCGAAGTGAATGGTGGGCACAAACCCTGGCCGACACCTTTGGCTTAACCTT
>CAZNWS010000036.1:0-10064 GCA_964576495.1 uncultured Hydrogenophaga sp.
CTCAGGGTGCCAAAGAGCTAGTCGAGGCAATTCATGCTCGAGGTGGCAAAGCTGCAGCGGTAAGTGGCGGTTTTATTCAATTGCTGGACCCAATTCGCACGGCTTTATCGCTTGACTTCGCAGCAGCAAACACTCTTGGTCTAGCAAACGGGAAGCTGACCGGTGAAGTCGTTAGACCTATCGTGAATAGGCAGGCAAAAGCCGACTACCTAATTGAGTGGGCCGAGACAGAGAAACTTCCTTTGACTAAAACAATCGCTGTTGGCGACGGTGCAAACGATTTGGGGATGATGGAAATAGCGGGTCTGTCGGTCGCATTTTGCGCTAAGCCAATCGTGAATCAAAAAGCTGACATTTCACTTCGAGAGCGAGACTTGTCGCAACTGATCGAATTGCTTCCTTAGGCGCCGGTTGAGTGCAATCCGCCGTCGACGTGGATCATTTCGCCAGTGGTTGCTGGGAACCAATCTGAAAGCAATGCGACTAGAGCCTTAGCCGCCGCATCTGTGTCGGTTAGATCCCAGCCAAGAGGCGCTCGATCTGTCCACAGCTCTTCCATGGTTGCGAAGCCGGGGATTCCCTTTGCTGCAGTGGTCCGAAGTGGGCCTGCAGACACGAGGTTAACTCTTACTCCCTTTTCTCCAAGGTAACGAGCAAGGTACCTTGACGTTGCCTCGAAGGCAGCCTTCGCTACGCCCATCCAGTCATAGACAGGCCAGGAAACTGTGGCATCGAATGTCAGTCCGACCACGGATGAAGGGTTCTTAAGCACCGGCATGCAAGCTGTCGTGATTGATTTAAGCGAGTACGCCGAGACCTCAACAGCAGTTGAAACATCTGACCATTCAGTCTCAAGGAAGTTGCCGCCAAGGGCGGTTTGTGGAGCAAAGGCAATTGCATGCACAATTCCATCCAACTCCCCGAGGTTCTCTTTGATTCGGCCAGGCAATGCCGCGAGATCCTCTTGGCTTGTGGCATCCAGCTCGATAACCTTTGCTGGCTTAGGAAGTCGCTCCGCGATCTTCGTCGTGATGGGAAGCATGCGACCAAACGAGCTAAGTAGCACCCAAGATGTCGGTCAACACTGCGAAACGGTTGCCTTCTTTGATCAGGCCCATGGCGATACCAGCCACGTGGGCTTTCATCGGCACGCCAGCATCCATCAAAGCCAAGCAGCCACCGCAGACCGAAGCCATGGAAGAAGAACCGTTGGATTCGGTGATTTCAGAGACCACGCGCATGGTGTAAGGGAATTCCTCTTTGCTGGGCAAAGCGGCCACCAAGGCGCGCTTGGCCAAACGGCCGTGGCCGATTTCGCGGCGCTTGGGCGTACCGAAACGCCCCGCTTCGCCAGTGGCGAAAGGAGGCATGTTGTAGTGCAGCATGAAGCGGTCTTCGAACTCACCGGCCAGTGCATCGATGCGCTGAGCATCGCGATCGGTGCCCAAAGTGGCCACCACCAAAGCCTGTGTTTCACCGCGGGTGAACAAGGCCGATCCGTGCGTGCGGGGCAGCACACCATTGCGGATCTCGATCGGGCGCACGGTGCGGGTGTCGCGACCGTCGATGCGGGGCTCGCCCGCCAAGATCTGACCGCGCACGATGGCCGCTTCGATGTTGAACAACAGACCTTCCACGTCCACGCTGTCGAATTCCACGCCCTCGGCCTTGAGGCCTTCCATGACGGCGGCGTATGCGTCGCGGCAAGCTTGGGTACGGGCTTGCTTGTTGCGGATTTGGTAAGCGGCTTCGAGCTTGGCTTTGCCCAAGGCCTCGACCTTGGCGATCAAAGGCTCATTCTTGGCGGGCGGCTGCCAGTTCCATTCGGGCTTGCCGGCTTCACGCACAAATTCATTGATGGCGGCCACAGCGATGTTGCCCTGCTCATGACCGAACACAACGGCGCCGAGCATGACCTCTTCGCTGAGTTGATCGGCTTCGGACTCCACCATCAACACCGCGGCCTCGGTACCAGCCACGACCAAATCGAGTTGGCTGTCTTTGAGCTGTGTTTGGCCGGGGTTGAGCACGTACTCACCGTTGATGTAGCCCACGCGGGCTGCACCGATGGGGCCGTTGAACGGAATGCCACTGATCGACAAGGCGGCGCTGGTGGCGATCATGGAGGCGATGTCGGCTTGCACTTCGGGGTTCAAGCTGACCACGTGCACGATGACCTGGACTTCGTTGAAGAAGCCTTCGGGGAACAAGGGGCGAATGGGGCGATCGATCAAACGGCAGGTCAGGGTTTCCAGCTCGCTGGGTCGACCTTCGCGCTTGAAGAAGCTGCCGGGGATTTTGCCGGCGGCGTAGGATTTTTCGGTGTAGTCCACCGTCAAAGGGAAGAAATCTTGACCCGCTTTGACGTCGGTTTTGGCGACCACAGTGGCCAAGACCACGGTGCCTTCGATGTTCACCAGCACAGCGCCGGTGGCTTGGCGAGCAATTTCGCCGGTTTCCATGGTGACCGAATGAGGGCCCCACTGGAAGGTCTTGGTGACTTTATTGAATAAGCTCATGTTTGACTCCTGAGTAACCGCCCGACACACAAGTCGATGCGGCGTGGTTGGCGGAACGTCCGCTGAATCCCCCCACCATCAACCCAGAACACGATGCCATTCCAAAGCCGCTGGCCCTTGGGACAGCCGTTTTGGAATGACACAGCTTCGCTCTGTTGTCTCGGGTTGGGGGTTAAAAAAAGCGCAAAACGCCTGAGCCAGCGAACCAACTCAGGCGTTGTGCACATTCAAGTCCGAGCAAAATTACTTGCGCAGACCCAATTTGGCGATCAAGGCGACGTAACGATCGGCGTCTTTGGCCTTGAGGTAATCGAGCAATTTGCGGCGACGGCTGACCATGCGCAGCAAGCCGCGACGGCCATGGTGATCTTTGGCGTGGGTTTTGAAGTGAGGGGTCAATTCGTTGATACGGGCGGTCAACAAAGCGACTTGGACTTCTGGGCTGCCGGTGTCTTTGGGGGCACGCGCATTGGCGGCCACCACTTCGGCTTTAACGGATTGAGCAATCATGGGTTTTCTTTCATGGACTGGCGTTCGCCGCAGCCCCATGCCGCAACGAACGTGATTCGCCGCCTATTTCAGACGACAATTTGGGATTATAACCACAAAGTGGTCGCACTCCAGCAGGATCAGGGCCGGCGCATCTCACAGCGGTGGGGCATTTCGGCCTGAGCGGCAGGAATCTGACGGATCACACGAAAACCGTACCCCGACCCCTCAACGTCAAACATCACCCCCGGCGCGCCCTTGCGATCCATGACCGCCACCGCCAAGGGTTGCTGGAACTGGTGATCCGCCGCACGCATGCGTCCGGTGTGTCCCGCCATGCCGACCTCGGCCTTTTCCAAAGCCTGGGCGATCGCTTGGGCATTCAAGGCGTTCGACCCGTCCTGCGGGGCCGAGCGGGCCAGGGCCTGCGCCAAAGCCTCAATCATGAGTTGCATGCGCAGGTGAACGTAGTCATCCGCGGGGTTGGGGAAGCGTTGACGAAAGTCTTTGTAAAAGGCTTCTGAAGCCGCCCCCTTCACGTTCGGGAACCAATCGGCCACAGCCACCACTTTGCCGATGCCCGCATCCCCCACGGCCGCCGGCGCACCCAAGGCATTGCCGTAGAAAGTGTAGAAACGCCCTTCAAAACCCACCTCGCGGGCGGCCTTGATCAGCAGGGTCAGATCGTTACCCCAATTGCCCGTGAGCACCGCTTGGGCGCCGCTGGCCTTGATTTTGGTGGCGTAGGGCAAAAAGTCTTTGACGCGCGCCATGGGGTGCAACTCATCACCAACGATCTTCACATCGGGGCGCTGGGCGGCGAATTGGCGGCGGGCCTCGGCCAAGACGGCGTGGCCAAAGCTGTAGTCTTGGCCAATCAGATACACGCTCTTCAAGGCCTTGTCTTCGCGAATCACGCTCATCAGGGCGCTCATGCGCATGTCGGCGTGGGCGTCAAAGCGGAAATGCCAGAAGCTGCACGACTCGTTGGTCAGGGCCGGCTCAACCGCAGAGTAGTTCAAAAACAGCACTTGGCGTGCGGGGTCTCGGTCGTTGTGCTTGTTGATAGCATCGATCAGGCCCGCGGCCACGGCCGAGCTGTTGCCTTGCAAAACGATGCGCACATCGCGGTCCACCGAGCTGCGCAGGGCCGTGATGGCCTCTTCGGTTTGACCCTTGCTGTCGATGCGCTCAATGACCAGCGGACGAGCACCGCCCGGCCAAGGCACCCCACCTCGCGCATTCACGCGCTCGGTGGCCCACACCAAGTTGCGAAACACGGCTTCACCGGTGTTGGCAAAGGGGCCCGACAAACCTTCAATCATGGCCAAGCGAATCGGCTCGCCGGTGGGCGCTTTGGGGACTTGTGCCCAGGCTGTTGCCGACACCAAACCCCAGGCCGCACCAGCGGCCAACATCCATTTCTTCATACCATCACTCCGTTCATTCAAAGCGCCAGCGCCGACAAAGGCCAGCGCGGCAACACATCAAAAGCATCGGTCGTTTGGACGCCATCACCCAAGCCCGCCTGTATTCGCATACCCGCAGCCAAGGCAATCATGGCGCCGTTGTCGGTGCACAGGTGCAACTCCGGGTAGTGCACGCGCACGCGAGCCCGTTCACACGCCGCATTGAGCTGTTCGCGCAAACGCCGGTTGGCGCCCACACCGCCGGCCACCACCAAACGCTTCAATCCCGTGGCACGCAAAGCCGCCATGGATTTCTTGAGCAACACATCCACGATCGCCGCCTCGGCGCTGGCCGCCACATCGGCTTTTTGTTCGGGGCTCAATGGGTCGGCCATGTGCGTGGTTGCCGGGCCATCGGGGTGGGCATGGGCGAGCTTTTTGACCTGTGTGAGCACCGCGGTTTTCAGACCAGCGAAAGAAAAGTCCAAATCACCGCTGTGCAGCAAAGGGCGCGGGAAAGCAAAGGCATCGGCGCGACCCGATTGCGCCAGGGCCGACAAAGCCGGGCCGCCAGGGTAGCCCAAACCGAGCAACTTGGCCGATTTGTCAAAAGCCTCCCCCGCCGCGTCGTCGATCGTCTCACCCAACAGCTCGTAGCGCCCCACCCCATCGACCCGCATGAGCTGCGTGTGCCCGCCCGAGACCAACAAAGCCACAAAAGGAAATTCGGGGGGGTCGGCGCTCAAGAAGGGCGACAACAAATGCCCTTCCAAATGGTGAACACCCAGCACCGGTTTGTTCAGCGCAAAACCCAAGGCACAAGCCACGCCCGAGCCCACCAACAAGGCCCCAGCCAAGCCCGGGCCGCGGGTGTGTGCCACCCAATCGATGGCCGTCAACGGCAAGCCCGCTTGGGCCATCACGGCATCGGTCAGGGGCAGGACGCGGCGGATGTGGTCGCGGCTGGCCAGTTCGGGCACCACACCACCGAAAGCTTGGTGCATCTCAATTTGGCTGTGCAAAGCATGGCCCAGCAGACGGGGCGTGCCCACGCCACTGGCGTCGACCAACGCCACGCCCGTTTCGTCACAAGAGGATTCAATACCCAAGATCAACATCGGGCGCCAGTGTAAACGCCCCACGTACACTCTGGCCCCATGAGCACATGGGACGCAGTGGTGATCGGCGCGGGCGCCGCGGGTTTGTTTTGCGCGGGCGTGGCCGGCCAGCGGGGTTTGCGCGTCTTGGTGTTGGATCACAGCCCCAAAGTGGCCGAAAAAATCCGCATCTCAGGCGGTGGTCGCGCCAACTTCACCAACCGCGACCTCGACCCACGCGCCCCGCACAAACACTTCATCAGCGAGAACCCGCACTTTTGCCGCTCGGCCTTGTCGCGCTACACGCCGCAAGACTTCACCGCCTTGCTTACGCAGCACGGTGTGCCCTTTCATGAAAAACACAAAGGCCAGCTGTTTTGTGACCGCAGCGCCGACGACCTGATCCAGGTCTTGCAGCGCGAATGCGAAGCCGGTGGCGTGACGAGCTGGCAACCGTGTGCTGTGCACGCTGTGCGCCACCACGACGGCGAGCCCCAGCCTTACAGCCTGGACACCGACCAAGGCACGGTGCACACCCACGCCGTGGTCGTGGCCACCGGCGGCCTGTCCATCCCCGCCATCGGTGCCACCGACTTCGGCCACCGCTTGGCGCGCCAGTTTGACCTGCCCATCGTCACCCCCCGCCCGGGTTTGGTGCCGCTGACCTTCGATGCCACGGCTTGGGCACCATGGTCCGAACTCTCGGGCCTGGCCTTGCCGGTGCTCATCGAAACCGGCGAGAAGAAACAGCGCACCACCTTTGCCGAAGACCTCCTCTTTACCCACCGCGGTTTGTCCGGCCCCGGTGTCTTGCAAATTTCCAGCTACTGGCACGCAGGCCACGACATCCGCGTGCAACTCGTCCCCGATCTGGATTGGCTGACCACTTTGACACAAGCCAAACAACGCTCGCGCAAGTTGTTGGCCAACGAACTGGCCCAGTGGCTGCCCAGCCGCTTGGCCGACACCTGGGCGCAACAAGACCCCGCTTGGCAACGCCCGATCTGCGATGTTCCCGACAAAGCCTTGCACCGCCTGGCTGAGCAGCTCAACGCTTGGCGCGTGACACCCAACGGCACCGAAGGCTACAAAAAAGCCGAGGTCACCCTGGGTGGGGTGGACACCCAAGCACTGTCCTCCCAAACCATGGAATCGCGCCAAAGTGGCCTGTATTTCATTGGCGAGGTGGTGGACGTGACCGGCTGGCTGGGTGGGTACAACTTTCAGTGGGCTTGGTCCAGTGCACACGCCTGTGGGCAGGCCCTGAAAAAATCTCTATAATGCGGTGTTTTGCTGGTAACGCCTGTCGCCAACACGAGTTCACAGACAGGCCATTCCGCAGTCATGGCGAACAGGCTGATCTTCTTGTCCACCCTCTGCTGCACATTCTGGAAATCTTTTTTAATGACCACCATCCGCGTAAAAGACAACGAGCCGTTTGACGTAGCCCTTCGCCGCTTCAAGCGCACGATTGAAAAACTGGGCTTGCTCACCGACCTGCGTGCACGCGAGTTCTACGAAAAGCCCACCGCTGAGCGCAAGCGCAAGAAGTCGGCCGCCGTCAAGCGCCACTACAAGCGCGTGCGTTCGATGCAGCTGCCCAAGAAGCTGTTCTGATCGAAGTCATCAGCCAGTGTTGAACTGGCTGACTTCAGACAAGCCCGCCCGAGCTCGCCTCCGCGGGCTTTTTCCATTCAGGACCTAGCCATGAGCCTCAAAGCCCAAATCACCGAAGACATGAAAACCGCCATGCGCGCCAAAGACAGCGAGCGCTTGGGCACCATCCGTTTGTTGCAAGCGGCCATGAAACAAAAAGAAGTCGATGAACGCATCGAACTCGACGACGCAGCCGTGGTGGCCATCGTCGACAAGCTCATCAAACAGCGCAAAGACTCCATCGCCGCCTTCGAACAAGCCGCCCGCCAAGACTTGGCCGACAAAGAAAAAGCCGAGTTGGCTGTGTTGGCGGCCTACCTGCCCGAGCGCCTGTCGGCCGAAGAGGTCACGAGCGCCGTGCAAGCGATCGTGGCCGCGTTGGGCGCCAGCGGTCCCGGCGACATGGGCAAGGTCATGGGCGCAGTCAAAACCCAACTCGCGGGCAAGGCCGATATGGGCATGGTCTCGGCCGCAGTCAAAGCCGCATTGGCCCCTTAAGTCTCACCCCAGCACCAAGGCCGTGCCCAACACAGCCAACCCCGCACCGACCCAAGCCCCCCAAGCGGGTCGGCGACGGTAAACCAGCCACAACAAAGGCAAGATCAGGATCGGGGTGACCGACGACAAAATCGCCACCACCCCAGCCTGGCCATCGCGCATGGCTGCCAAGATCAGCGTCATGCCCAAGGCCATGGCCACCGCCGCGCTGGCAAAAGTCAGCCACAGGTCTTGACTGCGCACCGGTGCTTGTGCCCTTGCGCCCGACCACTGCCACCACAAGACACCGTGTGCGGCCAAGGCCACGCTCATGCGCACCGCCGAAGCCACCACCGGGTCGATGCCCGTGCTCATGAGGGGTTTGAGCATCAAGGTCGCCACCGACTGACACAAGGCCGCCAACAGGCCCAGGGCCACACCCCAGATCAATCGCCCTTGGGTTTGCTCCCAACCGTGGGCCTCGTCGCTGCGCTTGCCCCAAACAATGGCGAGCATCACCCCCAACACCAGCAGCGCCGCACCGACCAGCGTCCAGCCCCACAGGACCTCACCCAACCACCACCACGAGAGCACAGCCGAGAACCCTGCGTGGGTGGCAAAGAGCACGCCCGAGCGGCGTGGTCCCAAGCGGTTCATGCAAGCGAACAAAGCGGTGTCACCCAAAAAAATACCGATCAGGCCCGAGACGCCCAGCCACAGCCAAGCACCGCTGGCCAAGGAGTCCCACGTACCGTTTTGCCAAGCCAGGGCCCACAAGATCGCGCTGGCGAACAACATGCGCCATCGGCTGAACGCAAACGCCCCCAAGCGTTGCGCTGGGGGTGCTGAAAACAAACTGGAAAAAGCCCAACAGCCCGCGGCCATCAGGGCCAGGGCTTCGGGGCGCATCAGCTGCCCGCGATTTGCATGCGGTTGATGAGCACAGAGCCCACCGTCTTGGCGCCGTGGGTGTAGGCGTCGGCGCCCACCGCCTCGATGCCCATGAACATGTCTTTGAGGTTACCGGCGATGGTGATCTCGTGCACGGGGTAGGCGATCACGCCGTTTTCCACCCAATAGCCCGACGCGCCACGCGAATAGTCGCCCGTCACGTAGTTCACGCCCTGCCCCATCAACTCGGTGACGAACAGGCCGCGCCCGAGTTGGCGCAGCATGGCGGGCAAATCATCGCCCGCTTGGGTGCGGCGGCTGGTCAGGCTCAGGTTGTGCGAGCCACCGGCGTGACCCGTGGTGCGCATGCCGAGTTTGCGCGCCGAGTAGCTGCCCAAGAAGTAGCCCTGAACCTCACCGGCGTTCAACACGCGGCGCGCTTGCACGCGCACGCCTTCGTCGTCAAACGGCGAGCTGCCCTTGCCTTTGAGCACAAACGGGTCTTCGTCGATGTCCAAGTGATCGGCCATGACGCGCTGGCCCAAGCTCTTGGGCAAGAAAGTGGTGTTGCGGTAGAGCGCACCGCCGCTGGTGGCCTGCACATAGGCCCCGAGCAAGCCCGCGGCCAAGCTCGACTCAAACAACACCGGGCACTGCACGGTGGCAATCTTGCGCGCGCCCAAACGCGACAAAGCGCGCTCAGCGGCGTAACGGCCCACCGCTTGTGGCGTGGCCAAGTCCAGTGCGCTGCGCATGGAGCTGTACCAAGCGTCACGCTGCATGTCGGCGCCTTTGCCCGCGATGGGCGCGACCGACAAGGTGTGGCGCGAGCTGGCGTAACCGCCGCGGAACACGCCCGCGCCACGGGTCTGGCCCTCGCGCATGTGGGCGCTGAAAAAGTGCGACTGCTGGGCCGAGACCGCTGCGCCTTCGCTGTTGGTGATGCGCTTGCTGGTGTTGAGCGCCGCGGCCTCACAGGCCAAGGCCAGGTGCATGGCTTGTTGCGACTCGATGGCCCAGGGGTGGAACAGGTCCAAGTCGCGCTGCTCTTGCACCACGTCTTGCGCGTCGGGCAGGCCCGCGCACGGGTCTTCGGCGGTGAAGCGCGAGATGTCGTAAGCCGCTTGCACGGTTTGTCGCACCGCGGCCAGAGAAAAGTCGGAAGTGGAAGCGTTGCCACGGCGGTGGCCAAGCATGACGGTCACGCCCAACGATTTGTCTCGGTTGCGCTCGACGTTTTCCAGTTCGCCCTTGCGCACCGAGACGCTCAAGCCCGCGCCCTCACTGCCCTCGGCGGCCGCGTCCACCGCGCCCAAGGTTTTGGCGTGGGCCAAGGCCGCGTCCACCAGCTCTTCAAACTGAGCTCGGCTGTACTGAAAACCGCTCAGGGGGCGGCGGGGGTCTGGGGCTGGGTGCGCGACGCTGGGGCGACCGGGCGGGAATGGGGTGCGGGGGTTTTGTTCATGTCGGGGGCTATGATACTGGCCGCTGCACCCACTGGTGCACCCATTCAAAGAAGACCCCCC
>CAZNWS010000037.1:0-362 GCA_964576495.1 uncultured Hydrogenophaga sp.
TTGCATGATCAAACTCATCGTTGGCTTGGGCAATCCGGGCCCCGACTACGAAGACACCCGCCACAACGCGGGGTTTTGGTGGGTCGACGAAGTCGCGCGCGTGCTCAAAGCCCCACTGACCCTTGACCGCAATTACCACGGTACCGTGGCTCGCACAAACGTCAACGGACAGAACCTGTGGTTGTTGGAGCCACAAACCTTCATGAACCTGTCGGGCAAATCGGTGGGGGCCTTGGCGCGATTTTTCAAAATTGCCCCAGAACAGATGTTGGTGGCCCACGATGAACTCGATCTCACGCCCGGCGAAGCCAAACTCAAACTCGGTGGTGGCCACGCGGGTCACAACGGCTTGCGCGACATCC
>CAZNWS010000037.1:372-9788 GCA_964576495.1 uncultured Hydrogenophaga sp.
CAGATTACTGGCGACTGCGCATCGGCATTGGTCACCCAGGAAACAAAAACGAGGTGGCCAATTGGGTGTTGAAGAAACCCCAGCTGGATGACCGCATCGCCATCGGACAAGGGTTGGACCGTGCGCTCAAAGCGTTACCCCATTTGATCGCTGGCGAAATGGACAAAGCCACGGTCTTGATTCACACCAGCAAGCCCCCACGCCCCAAGCCACCCAAACCGAGCACCGACGCATCGCCCCCGCCAACGGCTTGATCAGGCGGCGGATTGCAAGCGCTGGAACTTTTGCCAGAGGGTTTCTTGGGTTTCGACGTGCTCGGGGTTGACGGGGATGCACGCCACGGGACACACCTGCACGCACTGAGGTTCATCGAAGTGCCCGACGCACTCGGTGCACTTCTTTGGGTCGATTTCGTAAATCAACTCGCCCATGTAAATGGCGTCGTTGGGGCACTCGGGCTCGCACACATCGCAGTTGATGCACTCGTCCGTGATCATCAAGGCCATGGCGATCGCCTCACACCCGAGTCAGACGCTGGGCCACGTCGGCGTTGACCATGTCGCGCACATCGCCACCGAGCTGGGCGATTTCGCGCACCAAGGTGCTGGAGATGCACTGCAGCTCGGCTTGCGGCAAGAGCAAGACGGTCTCCACGGTCGGGTTGAGCTTGCGGTTCATGGCCGCCATCTGACTTTCGTAATCGAAGTCGCTGAGGTTGCGCACACCACGCACCACGGCGCAAGCGCCCTGCTCGCGGCAAAAGTCCATGATCAAACCCTCAAAGGGCACGGCCACCACTTGGCCGGGGGCACGGGCATCGGCAAAGGCTTGCACCATGGCCAAGCGCTCATCCAAACTGAAGCGGGTTTTTTTGTGGTGGGCTCGGGCCACGGCCACGATGACTCGGTCAAACACCGCAGCGGCGCGCAAGGTCACGTCTTCGTGTCCCAAGGTCAAGGGGTCGAAGGTGCCGCTGTAAACCGCGATGCGGGGGGCTGAGGTGGACACGGGGTTCATGAACCGATTATCCCAAAGCTGGGGCTTTGGCGAGCAAAGCAAAATGAACCGCCCCAGCGCGGCCAGCTTTGTGGGGCACCAACCCCAAAGGTGCCAAGGGTTCAGCACCCCAAGGCTGGGGCGACTCCAAATAAACCCATCCCTCAGGGGCAATCGCGCCCGCAGCCGCCCGCAAGGCTTGCTCGAAGATCGCCGGGCCCGATTCAAAAGGCGGGTCCAAAAACACCACATCCAAACCGCTGCAGGCGCGCAACGCCGCCAAACCATCGCCGCGCTGCACCGACACCCCCGTGGCCTTGAGTTGGGTACACAAACGCTGCAGGTTGGCCACCAGCTGAGCGTCTTGCTCCACCAGCGTCACCTGCGCTGCGCCGCGAGAAGCCGCCTCTAGGCCCAACGCACCGCTGCCCGCAAACACGTCCGCACAACGCCAACCGCTCAGGTCCTGCCCCAACCAATTGAACAGGGTTTCGCGCACGCGGTTGGGCGTGGGTCGCAAACCGGGTTTGTGGGGCACGGGCAAGGGCGTGCGTTTCCACCGCCCGCCGATGATGCGCACGGCTTGGGGAGCGTTGGCGGTGGTCTTGGTCTTTTTCTGAAGCATGGCTTGAGCTTAACCGCTGGCTCAGCGCCCACCGACCACCACGGTGACCATGCGATCGGGCTGAATGAGCCGCTGAAAAGCACGGCGAATGTCGGCGGTGGTCACCGCTTGCACCTGCTGCGTCCAAGTGTTGAGGTAGTCCAGTGGCAAGCCGTGCCAAGCGATGTTGGCCACGTTGTCCAGCAGCTTGCGGTTGCTGTCGATGCGCAAGGCAAAGCCTTTGATGAGAAAGTCTTTGGCCGCTTGCAACTCGGCTTCGGTGGGGCCTTGGTCGACAAAGTCCTTCAGCACCTGTTGCGCCACGCCCAGCGCTTGTTCGGCTTGGTCGGGCCGCGTGCTCAAACCGATCTGAAAAGCCCCCGCATGCATGCCTGGTGCAAAGTAGCTGTAGACGCTGTAGCTCAGGCCGCGTTGTTCGCGTACCTCGTTGGTCAAGCGCGACACAAAACCGCCACCACCCAACACGTAATTACCCACGAACAATGGGAAAAAGTCCGGGTCGGCACGGGTCATGCCAGGTTGCCCGATCAGCACTTGGGCTTGTGCACTGTTGAAGGGTATCCGACGCACGTCGGCCGCGTTCAAGGCGACGACTTCGGGGACAGAGGACAAGGCCTTGCAATCGGCCTGTCCCATGGCACCGATCATGGGCGCCACGATGGCTTGTGCGCCCGCTTTGTCCACCGCCCCGACGACGGTGATGATGGCGCGGCACGCTTGTACGGTGCGGCGGTAATGGGCTCGTGCATCGGACGCACGGATGGCGCGCCACGTTTGGGGCGTTTCTTCCAGACCGTATGGGTGCGCGCCATACACTGCGCGGTCAAACGCGCGGGCGGCGTGGGTGTCGGGTCGGTTTTGCGCTTCTTGCCACGCGGCGATCTGCCGCTCACGGTCGCGTTGCCATACGCTGGCCGAGAAGACGGGCGCTCCGATTTGCTGCGCCGCCAAGGCCACGGCTTGGGGCAACCAAGCGGGGTCGGTCAAGCTGCGCCACTGCAGTGTGAAGCGATCACCCGAGGCCTCGGCACCGAATTGGGCGCCGGTATCGAGCCATGCCTCCTCCAAGGCGTTTTCATCCCGAGCGGGTTGGCCTCGCCAAGCCGACACCCCCGCCGACATCAGCTGCGCAGTGGTGCTGGCCAAGCCCGCTTGATGGGCTGGATCGCGGCGGGACCCACCATCAAAATCGATGCGCACATCGACCATGGGAATGGCGTGACTGGTAACCAAGTAAACACGGGCACCCGACGGGTCAACCCAATGATCGATGGCGATGGCGGCCTGTGCCTGAGCGGCCAGGATCACACTGGCCCCCAAGGTCCAGCAAGCGCGCATGCAAAAAGTGATGAGCGGGAAAGTGATCGACATGGTTCAGTGCCTCAAAGCGGGTTGGGCGGTGGTGGGACGCTGGGCTGCCGCCCGTTTGGCCGCATCGGGCCACAACACACCCACGGTCAGTTGTTCATCACCGAAGTAACGTTGCGCCACCGATTGCACCTGCTCTGGCGTGATGGCACGCAAGGCGGCCATCAGTCGCGACTGTCCATCCAAGCCCCAACCCAAAAGCCAATGGCTGCCCAGTTCTTGCGCTTGGTTGAACACGCTGTCGAGTTTGTAGGTTTCTGAAGCGGTCCATTGGGTTTTGACGCGTTGCAGCTCAGCAGCACCCACGCCCTCGCGAGCCACGCGGCGCACCTGGGCTTGCAAAGCGGACTTCACCGCGTCGGGGCTGACACCGGGCGCGGGCACCGCCGTCAGGTAAAACATCTGCGGGCCACGACCCGCCAGACCATGGCTGGCACTGACACTATCGGCCACACGAGCAGCGCCTTGGCCTTGCACCATCGCACGCCCCAAACGGGCCCCATCGTGGCCGTCGAGCACGGCGGCCAACAAGGTCAGGGCCAAGGCATCGGTGGTGGCGGCGTCGGTTTGCGCAGGGTTCACCACGTGCGGCACTTTGTAGCCCAGCACCACCAAAGCTTGATCGGCGGCGGCGCGGTAATCGATGCGGCGCGGGCCTTGTTGCAAGGGTTCATCGCGGGGTTTGCGCTGGGGCACGGCACGGGCGGGGATCGCACCGTAGTAACGCTCAGCCCATTGCCGCACCTGCGCCACCTCCACATCACCCACGACCACCACCGCGGCGTTGGCCGGCGTGTACCACTGCCGATAAAAGGCCCGCACGTCGTCGGCGGTCATGGCTTGCAAATCGCTCATCCAGCCCACGATGGGACGCCGGTAGGGGTTCGCCACCCAAGCGGTGGCGGCGAATTGTTCAAAAAACAAAGCGCGTGGCGAGTCTTCGGTGCGCTGGCGGCGCTCTTCTTTGACCACCGCCAACTCGCGCACGAACTCCTCGTCGGGCCACTGGTTGTTGGCAAAACGGTCGGCCTCCAAGCGCATGACGGCCTCGAGCTGGTCGGCTGGCACCTGCTGGTGGTAGGCGGTGGCATCCCGGCTGGTGAAGGCGTTGTCGCGCCCACCCAAGGCCGCCACCCGGCGCGAAAATTCACCCGGCGGCACCGTGGGCGTGCCCTTGAACAACATGTGTTCCAACACATGGGCCACCCCCGAAGTGCCATCAACCTCGTCCATAGACCCCACGCGTAACCACACCATGTGGGCCACGGTGGGCGCTCGACGATCGGGTTTGACGATGAGCGTCATGCCGTTGTTCAAAGTAAAGGACTGGACCTGGGCCCACAGGGCCGGCGACCACAGGCTGCTGATGGCCAGCAGACCCCAACACAGGGGTTTGATGAGGGGGCTGTTGTGTTTCATAGAATGCATACGATACAAGCGATTGAAAAATGTTCTCTTTCTTCCGGAAAAAATCCCCCGCCGATACCCCGACCGTTGCCATCGAGCGCAGCGGCTGGTTGAGTAAGTTGCAAGCCGGTTTGCGCAAAACCGGGCGCCACTTCACCACCGTCTTCACCGGCACGCGCATCGATGACGATTTGTACGAAGCCTTGGAAGAGGCTTTGCTCATGGCCGACACCGGGGTGTCGGCCACCACCCATTTGTTGAACGACCTCAAACAGCGCGTCAAAGACCACAAGACCACCGAGCCTTCGGCGGTCAAAGCTTTGCTCACCGAGGCCATGGTGGACCTGCTGCAACCTCTGGAAGGCGCTTTGCGCATCGGTGAACAACAACCCACGGTGATCATGGTCGCGGGTGTGAACGGCGCGGGCAAGACCACCTCCATCGGCAAGCTGACCCGTCACTTGGCCCACCATGGCGCCAGCGTGCTGCTGGCTGCGGCCGACACCTTCCGCGCCGCGGCTCGGGAACAACTCGGGGTTTGGGCAGATCGCAACACGGTGGACATCGTCTCGCAGGACGGTGGTGACCCGGCCTCGGTCAGCTTTGACGCGGTGAATGCAGGCAAAGCCCGCGGACGCGACGTGGTGCTCATCGATACCGCCGGCCGTTTGCCCACGCAAGTGCACCTGATGGAAGAACTGCGCAAAATCAAACGCGTGATCACCAAAGCCGATGGCAGCGCCCCACACGAGGTCTTGTTGGTGATCGACGGCAACACCGGTCAAAACGCTTTGGCGCAAGTCAAAGCCTTTGACGATGCGATTGGCCTGACCGGTTTGATCGTCACCAAACTCGACGGCACAGCCAAAGGCGGCGTGATCTGCGCCATCGCTCGCGAGCGCCCCATTCCGATTTATTTCATTGGCGTGGGCGAACAGGTGGATGACCTTGAGACCTTCAATGCCTTGGAATTCGCTCAAGCCTTGATGAACTGACGCACCGCCCTGCTGGCGTGCTCCTACAATCCACGCCATGAGTACCGAAGCGCTGAACACACTCCAACACTGGGTTTTGACCGGGGGATTCTTGGTTTGCTTGGCTTTTGGCTATGTGATCCAACGCAGCCGCTTTTGCACCATGGGTGCCCTGAGCGATTGGTTCAATTTGGACGACACCCAGCGCTTACAAATGTGGGCTTTGGCGCTGGGCTTGGCCATGCTGGGTTTTCAAGCCCTGTCCGGTTTGGGCTGGATCGATCCTGGGCAAACCATATACGCCACGGGCCCCATGCGCTGGCTCTCGGCCGTGGTCGGCGGTGTCTTGTTCGGCGCGGGCATGGTGTTCGCCTCGGGATGCGGCAGCAAGACCTTGGCACGTGTGGGTGGCGGCAGTCTCAAAGCCTTGGTGGTGATGTTGGTGATGGGATTGAGTGCCCTGGCCACCATGCGCGGCATCACTGCGGTCCTGCGCCACGAAACCCTGGACACACTGACCTGGACCGTACCGACAGGCAACACCTTAACGGCTTGGATGAATCATGCGTGGGCGGGGACAGGCCCTTGGCTGGCCGTGGCCGTGGCCCTGACTTTGGTTGTCTGGGCCTTGCGCCGTGGTGACGGTTTGGCCCTGGATTCGGTGTTGGGGGGTATCGGTGTGGCCGCTTGTGTGACCGCGATGTGGTGGGTCAGCGGTCACTTGGGTTTTGTGATCGAGCATCACAACACTTTGGAGTCGGTTTATTTGGCCACACACAGTGGGCGCATGGAGTCGCTGTCGTTTTCAGCACCCATGGCTTTGCACCTGGACTGGCTGATGTATTTCAGTGACGCTAACAACACGCTGAGCTTGAGTGTGGTCAGTGTCTGGGGAGTGATCTTGGGCTCCTGGCTCTACTCGCGCCAGAGCGGCACCTTTCACTGGGAAGGTTTTCGCGACACCCAAGACACCGCCCTGCATGTGGCTGGCGGCTTTTTGATGGGGGTGGGCGGTGTGACCGCCATGGGCTGCACCGTGGGTCACGGCCTGAGCGGCTTGTCCACGCTGAGCGTGCTGAGCCTCTTGGCGGTGAGCGGCATTGTGTCGGGTGCTTGGTTGGGTTTTAAGGTCCAGCTTTGGCTGCTGGAGCGTGACTGAGCCCTTGGCTCATTTTGCCAACCGGTGCTGCGCTTGTTCGATGTGTTGCCACAAGTAATCGTCATAGAAGTCGGCCACCGCCACACCCACCAATCGCTCAGTCAGTTCGCGGCCTTGGTCATCAAAAAATAACACGGTGGGCGCAAAACGTGCCTTCCATTGACGCGTCAGTTCGGCCCCCGTTCGGGTGTTGCCTTGAAAGTCTTGCAAGGGGGTTTGACGGTCTCGGATATCCACTTGAACCGCAAACAAACGACCCGCCGCCAAGGCGGGCTGAAGGAAACGGTCCCGAACCAAGTCGCAAAAAGGGCATCCCCGCAACGTGGTCATGACCACCAAAGGATGC
Source organism: uncultured Hydrogenophaga sp. (assembly GCA_964576495.1). Taxonomy (GTDB): domain Bacteria; phylum Pseudomonadota; class Gammaproteobacteria; order Burkholderiales; family Burkholderiaceae_C; genus Hydrogenophaga. The sequence goes on from CAZNWS010000037.1 coordinate 7,248, forward strand.
CCCTGCCTGACCGCTGTTTGGGCCGCCGCTTTGAGCGAAGCAGGCTGGACCAATCGAGCGTCGTGGCGATCACTCATGGGCGCAAATACACATAACCTTGTTTGGCCTGCAATGTGGCCACCTCACTCACACCAGAAGGCACCACCGTGGCTTCCAAGACCAGCTTCGATGCGTCGATCTTGCGTGACACCAAGGTGTTGTTGCACACACGGAACTCAACGCCGCGTGCCGCCAAGTCACCGATCGCACCAGCATAGGGTTGATCCATTTGGTTGACCGCACCCTGCAACAAAAAGTCGATGCCCAAACCATGGGCAACCACCACGATTTTGGCTTTGGGATCGGCCGCCAAATGGTTGCGAATGTTGTTGACCGCACGTGAGGCTTGCGGAATGCCTTCGCTCATGTGATAGACGACTTTGACGTTGTCGTCGGCCTGTGCCTGCAGGCCCGTGGCCAAACAAGCAGCCACCAAAAAAGCACGGATGCTGGTACCGAAATTGACCATGATGAATCTCCTTGAAATTAACAAATGCTTTGCAATGATATCTTGATGAATATCGGCTTTTGATCGGCATCGGGTATTCCCTTGCCCCATTGATGAATTGCTTTTATGATTCAAATAAGCAAACACTTATTAAAGTCCTCCTAGGAAACCCCATGCATCTGTCAACTGAAGGTGGCCGCAACGAACAGCCTTTGCACTCTCGACGAACATGGCTACGCTGGGCTGGCGGCATGGGCTTGGGCGCAACGGCATTGACCCTGGTCCCTGAGGTGCGTTTGGCGGCTCAACAGCTGCAAGACTTCATCGAAGGGCCACCCATGCCCGACATCAAGCCCGAGCGCTTGGGCAAAAACACATGGATGATTTTTGCCAAAGACGGCTTTCCCACCCAAGCCAACCAAGGCATGATGGCCAACATCACGTTCGTGGTCACCCCCAAAGGCGTGGTGGTCCTCGACAGCGGCGGCTCTTGGCAAATTGGCCAAATGGCCATCCGGATGATCAAAACCGTCACCCCTTTACCGGTGATCGCCGTTTTCAACAGCCACTACCACGGTGACCACTGGTTGGGCAACCACGCGTTTGTGGAAGCCTATGGCAAGGACCTGCCCATCTACGCCCTGCCCTTTACCCAACAACAAATCGCGGGTGCCGAAGGCAATCTCTGGCGCAGCCTGATGGAACGCTGGACCAACCAAGCCACGCTGGGTACCAAGGTATTTGCACCCAACCGCACGGTCGAGCATGGACAAGTGCTCAACATCGGGGGCATGGACTTCAAAATGCATTTTTACGGCAAAGCCCACTGCTCGTCCGATTTGTCGGTGCAAATCATGGGAGAAGGCATCACCCACGTGGGGGATATCGCCATGGACAACCGCATCGCCAACATGGACGACGGCACCTACTTGGGGACCTTCAAGTATTACGACGCTTTGCAAGCCGCTGCCGGAGAGCAGCTCTGGGTTCCTGGTCATGGTCGCGCCAGCCCAGGCTTGCTCAACACCTATGGCACCTTCATGAGGGGCATTTGGGAGCCTTGCGAGAAGGCTGTGCAAGAGGGTGTGTCCTTGGATGCAGCCAAAGCTCTGGTCCTCAAAGACCCACGCGTGTCGCCGCACATCAAGACCATGGCCGGTTTTGAATCAAACATCGGCAAGTACACCAGCTTGGCGTATTTGGAAGCCGAAAAAGAAAACTTCTGACGCATTCATCACAGGCCGAAAAAAAGCCCGCCACCGTTGCCGGGGGCGGGCCAAGCATGAAACCTGTTAGGGTCAGATCACCATACCGGGGTTGTTGCCCATGCCCACCACTTTGGGCGTGTTGATCTTGACACCTTTGATGACCTTTTTGTCTCGCAGATAGCCCGAGACAACGTCCCAGATCGGCTCGCCCTGCACGCCTTCTTGCACCGAGGCCCAACCGGCCACCTTGTACTTTTTGTTGGCGTCGATAGGCTTGCCTTTGAGCATCATGTTGTTGATGCGCGAGCCAGCTTTGGCGTTGGGGCTGATGTCGTAGGACATACCGCCCACACGCACCATGTCACCACCTTGCTGGTAGTAGGGGTCGGGATTGAAGATGTTGTCGGCCACATCCTCCAAGATGCCTTTGATTTGCTCACCGGTGAATTCGTTGACGGTGGTGGCGGGGTAGGTCATGGCCATCTGGTCCATCATCTTTTCGTAGGTGATGGTGTCGCCTGGCAGCAAAGAGGTGCCCCAACGTACGCCGGGCGAGAAGGACATGTCGGTGCCCTTGACTTCGATCAGCGCATCACAAATGATCTGATCCCACGAGCCATTGAAGTTACCGCGGCGGTACAACAGGTCTTCGGTCACGGCCAGTTTTTCTTCCAACTTGGCTTTGTAAGGCGCACGCACTTTGGTGATGAAAGCATCCATCTCTTTGTCGGCCGCGATCAGGTTGGAGAACACAGGCAACAACCGGTACTGGTAACCCTGAACCTTGCCGCCGCGCACATCGAAGTCGAGCACACCCAAGAACTTGGAGTTCGAGCCGGCGTTGGT
>CAZNWS010000038.1:0-1772 GCA_964576495.1 uncultured Hydrogenophaga sp.
CCGGGGTTTTCGAGTTCGGGAGCCCGATCGCCTACGATTGAGGGATGAACACAGCGCGGCAAGACGGACGGGTGATTGCACTGGTGGGCTTGGCCCACGGTACATCGCATTTTTCCCACCTCTTGCTCGCGCCCCTGTTTCCGCTCTTCATTCGGGACTTTGGCCTGAGCTACGCGCAAGTGGGCTGGCTCATGAGCGCCTTCTTCATCGTCTCGGGCACGGGCCAAGCCTTGTCGGGTTTTTGGGTCGACCGCGTCGGCACCCGGCGCGTCATGATGGCCGCACTCAGCTGTTTTGTGCTGGCTTCGCTCATGGCCTCACAAGCCGACGGTTATCACGACCTCCTGATCGTGGCCATACTCGCCGGTTTGGGCAACTCGCCGTTTCACCCGGTGGACTTCAGCATCTTGAACCAGCGCGTCTCCAGCGCCCGCTTGGGGCACGCCTTCAGCGCGCATGGCCTCAGTGGCCAACTCGGCTGGGCCTTGGCCCCGGTGTTTTTGGTGGGCATCGGGTCCATGAGCGATTGGCGCGTGGCCTATGTGGCGGCGGCTGTGTTCTACCTGGTGGTCATGGCGGTCTTGTGGTCGCAGCGCCAACACTGGCAAACCCCACCGCCGCTGCGCCCCAGCAGCGGCCCCATCGACAAGCCCTTGGCCTACTTGCGTTTGCCCGTGGTGTGGTGGTGTTTTGGCTTTTTCTTGGTCTCCACCATGACCTTGGCCGTGGTGCAAAGCTACGCCCCTTCCATCTTGACGGCGGTGCACGGCGTGAGCGTGGCCACCGCCACCCTGACCTTGAGCGCCTACATGGTGATGGGCGCGGTGGGCATGGTGGTCGGTGGTTTCGTCGCCAGCCGATCGCAGGGCCTGAGCAGCGACCGTGTGGTGATCATCAGTTTGATCACGGCCTCGCTCACGTTGATGGTCTGCGCCAGCGGCGTGTTGGGCACCACCGGCACGCTCGTGGCCTTGGCTGTGACCGGCTTTGCCATGGGCGTGGGCGGACCGAGCCGCGACATGATGATCAAACGCGCCACACCGGCGTCCGCCACGGGCCGTGTGTACGGCACGGTCTATTCGGGCTTGGACGTGGGCTTTGCCATTTCCCCGCTCATCTTCGGTTGGATGATGGACCGAGGTTGGTACCAAGCCACCCTCATCGGCGCTGCGCTGGTGTTGTGGGGCGCGGTGGCCGCCGCTTGGGCCGTGGGGCAGCGCAGCCCCGTGCAGCCGTGAAACAAAACACATGATGAACACACACACCCCCCCCCAATTGGCCGGCCATTGTTTGGTGCAGTGCCTGATCGAACAAGGCGTCACGCACGCGTTTGGCGTGCCCGGCGAGAGCTTTTTGGCCGTGCTCGACGGCTTTCACGCCTACGCCGATCGCATCACGTGGGTGAGCAACCGGCAAGAGGGCGGCGCGGCCTTCATGGCCGAAGCGCATGGCAAGCTCACGGGCCGTCCCGGGGTGTGTTTTGTCACACGAGGCCCTGGGGCCACCAACGCTTCGATCGGCGTGCACACGGCCCACCAAGACAGCACGCCCATGGTCTTGTTCGTGGGCGATGTGGCCAGCGATGCCCGCGATCGCGAAGCCTTCCAAGAAATGGACTTCGCCACCTTCTTTGGCCCGAGCACCCAAGGCATGGCCAAGCGGGTGGAACGGATCGACGACGCCTCGCGCATCCCCGAATACGTGGCGCGGGCCTTTGCCACCGCGATGCAAGGCCGACCTGGCCCCGTGGTGCTGGTCTTGCCCGAAGACAT
>CAZNWS010000038.1:1782-9562 GCA_964576495.1 uncultured Hydrogenophaga sp.
GTGCCCAGTCGCCGCCAAGCGCCCGACCCCGAGGCCATCCACGCCATTCGTGAGGCGCTCTTGAGCGCTGAGCGCCCACTGGTCATCGCGGGCGGACCAGCGTGGTCAGCGTCGGCCGCACAAGCCTTGCAGACTTTTGCCGAGCGTTGGCACTTGCCGGTGGCCAACGCCTTCCGTTTCCAGGACACCTTCGATAACCACCACCCGCTTTATGCGGGCGATGTGGGCTTGGGCATCAATCCCGCTTTGGCCGAGCGCGTGCGCCGCGCCGACGTCATCTTGGCGTTGGGTCCGCGTTTGGGCGAGTCCACGACCGGCGGCTACACGCTGCTGCAAGCGCCCGTGCCGCAGCAGCGCTTGCTGCACATCCACGTCAGCGCCGAAGAACTGGGTCGTGTTTACCAAGCCGAGGTGGGCGTGTGTGCCGACATGCACAGCGCCGCTCATGCCTTGGCCGCGCTCGATGCGCCCGTGCAACCGGTGTGGCGCGAATGGACCGATCAAGCCCAGCGCGATTACCAAGCCAACATCGAGGTGAGCAACGCCGGCGTGCGCTTACCCGGCACCTTGGACATGGCCGAAGTGGTTCACGTGTTGCAACGCCACTGGCCCAGCGACGGTGTGCTCACCAACGGTGCGGGCAATTTCGCGAGTTGGCTGCACCGTTTCTACCGTTACCACGGCTGGGTCAAGGGCGCCAAAACCCAGCTCGCGCCGACCAACGGGGCCATGGGTTACGGCGTGCCCGCCGGCATCGCTGCGGCCATCACCACAGGACGGCCAGCGTTGACGATCGCGGGCGACGGCGACTTTCTGATGAACGGCCAAGAGCTCGCGACCGCCGTGCAGCACGGCGCCAAGACGGTGATTTTGTTGGTCAACAACGGTGCTTACGGCACCATCCGCATGCACCAAGAGCGCGAGTACCCCACGCGCGTCAGCGGTTCGGCGCTGCACAACCCCGACTTCGTGGCGCTTGCACAGGCCTACGGCTACCGGGCCGAGCGCATGACCCATACCGCCGACTTTGAAGCCGCTTTGCTGCGCGCCATCCAGGCCGAGCAAGGCACGGTGTTGGAGCTGGTGTTGCCCGCCGAGGTCATCACCACCCGCACCACCTTGAGTGCCATGCAGGCCGCGGCCTTGAAACGTTGAACCGCACACGGGCAACAAAAAACCGCCCGAGGGCGGTTTTTTGGTGAGAGCAACCCGCTTGCAGCGGATGGCACACGTTCAGCTCAGGTGAGCGCTGACCAATTTGGTCATTTCGAACATGGTGACCTGGGGCTTCTTGAAGATCACCTTGAGCTTGTCATCGGCGTTGATGTTGCGCTTGTTGGTGGCGTCTTGCAGATTGTTCTTCTTGATGTATTCCCAGATTTTCTTGGTCACTTCGGTGCGTGGCAGTGGGGTGCTACCGATCACGGCGGCCAAGGCTGGGCTGATGTTCATGGGCTTCATGAATGCTGCGCTGGGAGCGCGCTTGGCGGCGGGGGCTTTTTTTGCGGGAGCGGTTTTTGCAGTTGCCATGATGTTGTGTCCTTCTAAAATAAAACAATTCGCCAGCTAAAAATGTGCTTTCACACTGGTGCCTTGGATGCTAATAGAGAAGTTCTGTCATTCCAAGGTGGAAAGCCAGAATTTTTGACATTTTTTTCGATGCAATCGCTCTTTATTGATTGTGAAAACAACACTTGTCGTCGGCGCACACTTTTGGTGAACGTTCTGCCCGTGAAAACCCCCTTTGATGAAAGCTTTTGAAATGTCTCACCCATTGACTTGCGATCTTTGTGATGCCCACAAAAACAGCGCCGCCGACGTGTTTCGTGTGTTGCCACCGGTTTTCAAATCGTTCGGTGCGCACAGCCGTTTTTCGGGCTTGATCAGCACCGTGCAATGTTTTGAAGACAACAGCCACGTCAAGGCCGCGGTGGACGAACCGGGTTTGGGCCGCGTGTTGGTGGTCGATGGCGGTGGCTCCTTGCGCAAGGCCTTGCTTGGCGGCAATTTGGGTGCGGCAGCGGCGCGCAATGGTTGGGCCGGTGTGGTGATCGACGGCTGTGTGCGCGATGTGGCTGAGTTGGCGCAATGCACGGTCGGCATTCGCGCCTTGGCCAGCATGCCCATGCCCACCGAAAAGCGCCAGCAAGGCCTGCGCGACGTGGCCGTGCAGATTCAAGGTGTGTGGGTCAAGCCCGGTGAGTGGCTGTGTGCCGACGAAGACGGCATCGTCGTGAGCGCCCAGCCCTTGGCTTGAGCACGCGGCGCAGACTCAACCCTGCAGGCCTTTGTAAAACATGTAGGCCGCCAAGGAGAACAGCGTGTAGGCAAACACCCGCTTGAGCGGCTTGACCGGCATGCTGTGCGCGGCTTTCACACCCACAGGCGCCATCAACACGCTGGCGCTGGCGATCACCGCCAAGGCCGGTAAAAACACGTAGCCCAAAGCGCCAGAGGGCAAGTCCGAGATCCCCCAACCCGCGATCACAAAGCCGATGGTGTTGGCCACGGCGATGGGGAAACCCAGCGCCGAACTGGTCGCCACAGCGTTGTGGATCGCCACGTTGCACCACACCATGAAGGGCACGCTGATGAAACCACCACCCGCACCCACCAAGCCCGACAACATGCCAATGAATCCGCCTGCGGCCACTTGACCGACCGTGCCCGGCATCGTGCGCGAGGGCTTGGGTTTTTTGTCCTTGAGCATTTGAAACGCGGAGAAACCGACAAAGCCCGCGAATACCCAGGCCAGTGCGGTGCCCTTGAGGACCGAGAAAATGCCCATGCTCGCGACCATCGCGCCCAACACAATGCCAGGCGCCAAGCCGCGCACGATGTCCCAACGCACGGCACCCCGTTTGTGGTGGGCGCGCACGCTGGAGATGGAGGTGAAGATGATGGTCGACATCGACGTGGCGATGGCCATCTTGATCGACAAATCGACCGCCACGCCACGGTGGCTCAAGATGGCGGTGATGAAGGGCACCATCACCATCCCACCACCAATGCCGAGCAAACCCGCCAAAAAGCCACTGCACAGGCCCAAGAGAATCAATTCGGCGATCAACAAGGGGTCTAAAAGCATCATGGTCGGGGAAGAAAAAAATAAGGTGTCTGCGAATGCCACCGGACCGTCATCCTGAACCGGGGGTTCAGGTGGGCGAGGTCAACCAGGCTTCGGGTTCATCTGACGCGAGACGCTCACACCAGCCTGGCAATGTTCCAAGCCCGTGCTCAATGAGCATTGGTTCAAGGAAATATAAAGCCCGGCGCGCACCGCAGACGCTGCCATTGTAGGCGCTGTGCACCTCAACGCGAAGCGCCCATCGCCACGGCTCGGCTTCGGCTGTCGGCCAAGGCCTGTGGGTCGGGTTCGATGCGCGTGGACCAGCCTTGCAAGTGGCGTTGGGCCATATCGGCCATGGCCGAAATCCAAGGCGCGCTGTCGTTCAGGCAATCGATGTAAGCGAATTCTTCGCCGCCTGCGTGCAGGTAGGCCTCGCGCGCTTCCATGTTGATTTCTTCGAGCGTCTCCAAGCAGTCGCTGGTGAAGCCAGGGCAGGCCACGTCCATGGTGCGAATGCCTTTTTGCGCCAAAGCGATCAGCGTCGGTTCGGTGTAGGGTTCGAGCCACTTGGCTTTGCCAAAGCGCGACTGAAAGGTCACGGTGTATTGGTCTTTGCGCAGACCCAATTGCTCGGCCACCAAGCGGGCGGTTTTGTGGCACTCGCAGTGGTAGGGGTCGCCTTTGAGCAAGGTGCGCTCGGGCACGCCGTGGAAGCTCATGAGCAAATGCTCGTGACGACCGTGCGCTTGCCAATGCGCTTGGATTTTTTGGGCCAAGGCTTGGATGTAGCCCGCGTCGTCGTGGTAGCGGTTGATGAAGCGCATCTCGGGCAAATGGCGCGTTTTCAAGCCCCAATGCGCCACGGCGTCGAACACGCTGGCGGTGGTGGTGCCGCTGTACTGGGGGTAGGCCGACATGATCAGCACGCGCTGCATGCCCGCCGCCCTGAGTTCATCGAGCACCGCAGGGATGCTGGGGTTGCCGTAACGCATGGCGTAGCGCACGTCGACGTGTTCTCCTCGCGATTGCAATTCGGCTTGCAAGCCTTGGGCTTGACGTTCGGTCCAGACCTTCAGTGGCGAGCCTTGATCGGTCCACACGCTGGCGTATTTTTCGGCCGATTTGGCCGGGCGCAAACGCAAAATGATGCCGTTCAAAATCAGCCACCAAATGGCTTTGGGGATTTCAACCACGCGACTGTCGCTGAGGAATTCACCCAAATAGCGGCGCAGGGCGGAGGCGGTGGGCGCGTCGGGCGTACCCAAGTTGCAAAAGACAATGGCCGTGCGCGCCGCACTGCCATGGGTGTAGGTGGGTTCGGTGTTGAAGGCCATGCGCTATTCTCACCCATCTGTCAGAACCCCTGTTTCCAAGCCGATTTGAAAGGTTTTTATGACGCTCAGCATCCATGGCATTGCCGCTTCCCGCGCCATCCGACCCTTGTGGGCCGCTGCCGAATTGGGTTTGCCGTTTGAACACGTGCCCACCCCTTTTGCCGGTGGGGCCACCCGCACGCCCGAATTTTTGGCGCTCAACCCCAACGGCCACATCCCCGTCGTGGTCGATGCGCGCGATGAGGGCCCGGTTGTGCTCTGGGAAAGCATGGCGTGTGCTTTGTACATCGCGCGCCACCATGGCGTGGCCGACGGCGTGAGCATCACGCCGGCCAACGCGGCCGAGGACGCCGAGGCCTTGAAGTGGGCGTTTTGGACCGTCACCGAAATCGAGGCCGACGCCTTGACCGTGCTCATGCACCGCATGGTCATGCCCGAAGAGCGCCGCAAACCCGAATTGGCGAACGCCGCTGAGAAGCGCTTGGCTGGACCTTTGCGGGTGCTCGAGCAGCACTTGCAAGCCCAGGCCCAGCGAGGTCAAGCGCACTTGGCCGCTGATCGTTTCACCATCGCCGATGTGTGTGTGGCCAGTGTGGTGAACTGGGTGCGCCCCGCCAAAGCACTGATGGCACAACACCCCTTGGTTCATGCGTGGCTGATGGCCTGCATGGACCGCCCCGCGCAACGCCAGGCCAAGGCCAGCGGCGCTTAAGACGAAGTCGCCGCCAGCGCTGCAGCCACCCCGCTGCGCGTGGCGGCTTCGAGTGTGGACGGGTAGGGGCCTTCGGTGTAGTCGCCTGCCGCCCACACGCCGTCGGTGATGCGCTGAGCGGGTTTGTGCGTGCCGGGCCGACACGCATAGGCCGCGCGCTTGTCCACCACGGTTTGCAGATGCGTCAGCCCGGCGGCGGGCCACAGCGCGTGGGCTTGCGCCATCACCGCGGCCGTGATCGATTCGCGCTCGCCTTCGCAGGCGCTCACCACCCAAGCCCACACGCCCGCCATGCGCGGCTCGTCTGGGTTGAGTTGGCCGCGATCAAACACAAACTGCGCACCGTTGCGCCCGTGTCCGCTGCGCAGGGCCAGCATCGGTGCGTCCAGTGTGGTGGATGGGCTGTGGGTGTAGACCGTGGCGATGGCGGTGTGTTGCAGTGCCGACGCTTGCATGGCCCACGCCCGCGTCTCAGGTTCGGGCAGGGCTTGCATGACCTTGGCCGCCACCGCCGCCGAACTGGCCCAAACGATGCGATCCACTTCGGTGCTGCTGTGGGGGCCTTCCAAAGACCACCCGTGCGGGCCTCGCGAAATGCCTTGAATGGCGTGGCCCAAGTGGCACCGCCAGCGATCGGGGTGTTGGGTTTGCAGCGCCAGCGCGGCCGCCTCGGGCCACAGCTGGCCCAAGTCTGCACGCGGCAAGAGCAGGTCGCTCGCGGCCCACGGCCCAAAACCCGGGCCGCGCAAGGCGTCGCGCATGACGCGCCAAAACACCTGAGCGCTGGCCTCGGTGCTGGGCAGGTTCAAGGCCGACACACACAAGGGCTCGATGAGTTCGTCCATCACGCGCGCTGGCACGCCCACACAGGCCTGGGCCACGGTACGCTCGTCGGGGCCCGGCGAGTGTTGCCACCAAGCCAGGGCCAGTTTGAACAAGGCCCAACGCTCGGGCCAACCCCATTGTTCTGAGCCCAAGACCGCAGCCAAAGGACCCCAAGGCGCGGGCCAATCGCAGGCCCAGCGGGGGGCGCACAGACCGCCGCCACCGGCCATGGGCAAACCCAAAGGCAGGCGCAACAGGCGGTCGTGCACAGGCACACCCACCGATCGCATGAGGCCCAAAGTGGTGGAGTAGGCCCCGATCAAAATGTGTTGGCCATTGTCCAAGCGCAGCGGCTCACCGTCGGGTCCTTCCACGGGCATGGCGCGGGCGCGGCCACCGAGTTGGGGCGCGGCCTCGAAGAGGGTCACGTGGGCGCCACACCGAACCGCGGTGACGGCCGCGGCCATGCCAGCCCAACCGCCGCCCACGATGCCGATGCGCACAGGCCCTGCCATGCTCACCAGCGGCCCAAGGCTTGAACTTTCCAAGCCAACCACAGCTTGCGCAGCGGCGTGAGCTTGACGCGCTGCGTCAGCACGAGCATGGGCTCAGCGGCCACCTCTTGCAGCAAGGTGCGGTAGATGCTGGCCATCATCAAACCGGGCTTTTGGCTGCGGCGATCGGCCGCAGGCAACAGTGCCAGCGCCTCGTCGTAGGTGCGCAAAGCGCGCTCGCACTGGAACTGCATCAGGGCGGTGAAGCGCTTTTGAAAATCGGCCGGGTCGCTGCTTTGACCGCGTTGGATGAGCTCGTGGGCCTTCACGTCAAAGCGTTGCAGCTCGTCAATGGGCAAATAAACGCGACCGCGCACCGCATCTTCGCCCACATCGCGCAAGATATTGGTGAGCTGAAACGCCAAGCCCAAGCGGTGTGCGTAGGCGGTGGTGGCGTCTTGGCTTTGTCCAAAAATGCGCGCGGCGACTTCGCCCACCACGCCGGCCACCAAATGGCAATAGCGCTCCAAATTGGGCAAGTCCAAGTAGCGGCTTTGGTCCAAATCCATTTGGCAGCCGTCGATCACCGACAACAGGTGGTGCGCTTCAATGCCAAAGGTGGGGCACCAAGGCATGAGGGCTTGCATGGCCGGGTGGCTGGCTTGGCCGTTGAAAGACTTGGCCACTTCTTGACGCCACCACGCCAAGGTGGTGTTGGCCACGCCGGGGTCGCTGATCTCATCGACCACGTCGTCGATCTCGCGGCAAAACGCATAGAAGGCGGTGATGGCCGCGCGGCGATCGGGGGGCAAAAACAAAAATGCGTAATAAAAGCTGCTGCCCGAAGAGGCCGCTTTGTCTTGTACGTACTGCTGGGGTGTGGTCATCGGGCTCTCCGGAATCGGGCCAAGAGCGATACGCGCTGGCCAGTTTGGGGTCGCATGAACGCCAAGAACAACAGCGGCACGGCAAACAGCGTGAGCACGGTCGAGAAGGCCAAGCCCCAGACCATGCTGGCCGCCACGGGCCCCCACAACAGGCTCTCGCCACCCAAGCCAAAGGCCAAAGAGAACAAGCCGCCGATGGTGGTGGTCGTGGTGATCAAGATCGGCACGACGCGTCGGCGTGCGGCTTGCACGATGGCGTGGATGGTGCTCATGCCCGCCTGCAGGCGGCTGTTGGCCGCGTCGATCAACACAATCGCCGAGTTCACCGCGATACCGGTCAGCGCGATCACGCCATACAGGGTGTAGAGCGACAAGGGGTTATTGGACAAAGCCAAGCCATAGGCCACGCCCGTGAAGGCCAAGGGCACGGTCACCAAAATCATCAAAGGCTGGAAGTA
>CAZNWS010000039.1:0-1362 GCA_964576495.1 uncultured Hydrogenophaga sp.
GCACCTGCGGGTGTGTCAGCACTTGTTCGATGGCCAGGATGGGTGAGCAAGGCACTGCCGCGGCTTCGAGCAGGTTCACCCATTGCTCGGTGCTGCGCTCCAACATCCACTGCGCCAGCAATGGCACCAGCACGCTGCGGTGTTGCACCCGCATGGGGTTGGTGGCGAAGCGCTCGTCACGCGCGACCTCGGGGTGACCGGCAACGTCACAAAAACGCGCGAACTGGCCGTCGTTGCCCACGGCCAGCACCACGTGGCCATCGGCGCTGGCGAACACTTGGTAAGGCACGATATTGGGGTGGGCGTTGCCCATGCGCGTGGGCCGCGTCTGGCCCACGAGTTGGTTGCTGGCTTGGTTGGCCAGCATGGCCACTTGCACATCAAAGAGCGCCGCGTCGATCACACGGCCACGACCGGTGCGCGAGCGCTCGTGCAGCGCGGCCAAGATGGCGGTGGTGGCGTAGACGCCGGTCATGAGGTCGGTCACGGCCACGCCGACTTTTTGCGGTTCGGCCCCGGCCTCGCCGGTCACGCTCATCAAACCGCCTTCGGCTTGGATGGCGAAGTCGTAGCCCGCTTTTTGCGCCAGCGGGCCGGTTTGGCCGTAGCCGGTGATGGAGCAATAAATCAGGCGCGGGTTGAGCGCTTGCAAGCTGGCCGCGTCTAGGCCGTATTTGGCGAGTTGGCCGACCTTGTAGTTCTCCAGGACGATGTCGGCGTCTTGCGCGAGTTCGCGCACCAAGGCCGCACCGTCAGGGCTGGCCAAGTCGATCGCCACCGAGCGTTTGCCGCGGTTGGCGCACAAGAAATACGCCGCCACACGGTCCGCGCCTTCGCCCCACCACGGTGGGCCCCAGGTGCGTGTGTCGTCGCCCGCGCCGGGGCGCTCGACCTTGAGCACGTCCGCGCCGTAATCGGCCAAGAGCTGGCCGGCCCACGGCCCGGCGAGCACGCGCGAGAGGTCCAGCACCCGAACACCGGCCAGTGGCTGCGGTGGGCTGTGGGGCGCGATGGCGCTCGTTGGTTCAGCGGGCATCAGGAGAAGGCTTGGATGCCGGTGATCGCACGGCCCAAGATCAGCGCGTGCACGTCGTGGGTGCCCTCGTAGGTGTTGACCACCTCCAAGTTCACCAAGTGACGCGCCACACCGAACTCGTCGGAAATGCCGTTGCCGCCCATCATGTCGCGCGCCATGCGCGCCACGTCCAGCGCCTTCCCGCAGCTGTTGCGCTTTAAAATGCTGGTGAGCTCGACCGCGGCCGTGCCTTCGTCCTTCATGCGGCCCAAGCGCAAGCAGCCCTGCAGGCCCAAGCTGATCTCGGTGAGCATGTCGGCCAGCTTCTTCTGGATCAGCTGGTTGGC
>CAZNWS010000039.1:1462-9559 GCA_964576495.1 uncultured Hydrogenophaga sp.
TTGCTGTGGATGGCCGGGGCGCTCAAGCCCTTCATGCCTTTTTCCAAAATGAAACCGCGGATCGCTCCCTCGTCGTCTTTGGCCCACACCACGAACACGTCGGCAAAGGGGCTGTTGGTGATCCACATCTTGGCGCCGCTGACGCTGAAGCCACCGGGCACTTTCTTGGCACGGGTGATCATCGAGGCCGGGTCGGAGCCGTGGTTGGGTTCGGTCAAACCAAAGCAGCCGATCCACTCGCCGGTGGCCAGCTTGGGCAGGTATTTTTGTTTTTGCGCTTCGGTGCCGAAGGCGTTGATGGGCACCATGACCAGCGAGCTTTGCACACTCATCATCGAGCGGTAGCCCGAGTCCACGCGTTCGACCTCACGCGCCACCAAGCCGTAACAAACATAGTTCAGGCCCGCGCCGCCGTATTGCTCGGGGATGGTCGCCCCGAGCAAGCCGAGTTCGCCCATTTCGCGAAAGATGGCGGGGTCGGTTTTTTCGTGGCGAAAGGCCTCGGTCACGCGGGGCAACAATCGTTCTTGGCAATAGTCACGGGCGGCGTCGCGCACCGCGCGCTCGTCGTCGGTGAGCTGGCTGTCGAGGTTGAAGGGGTCTTCCCAAGAAAAACGGGGGCTGGAGCTCATGCGTTCTTTCCTTGCAGGTGGTTAAGGGCATCAGCAATCATGTTAAGGCCTTCGTCGATGAGCGTGTCGCTGGCGGTCAATGGCACCAAAATGCGCACGACATTACCGTAGGTGCCGCAGGTCAAGATGATCAGGCCGCGGTTCATGGCCTCAACCGCCAAGGCCTTGGTCAGGTCGGCGTCGGGCTGGTGCGGGTCGCCGTTTTTGCACAGCTCCATGGCCACCATCGCGCCCAAGCCGCGTACCTCGGCGATGGACTTGTGGTCTTTGGCGAGCGCCTGCAAACGGCTGGTGATGCGCTGGCCGACGTCGCGGCTGCGCTGCAGCAGGTTTTCTTCGTCAAACACCTCGAGCACGGCCAGTGCGGCCGCGCAGGCCAACGGGCTGCCGGCGTAAGTGCCACCCAAGCCGCCAGGGGCGGGCGCGTCCATGATCTCGGCGCGGCCGACCACCGCCGAAATGGGGAAGCCACCGGCCATGGACTTGGCCATGGTGATCAGGTCGGGTACCACGCCCGATTGCTCCACCGCGAACCACGTCCCGGTTCGGCCCGCACCGGTTTGCACCTCGTCGGCGATCATCACGATGCCGTGCTGGTCGCACAGCGCACGCACGCGTTGCAAGAACTCGGGCGGGGCCACGTTGAAGCCGCCTTCACCTTGCACGGGCTCGACGATCATGGCCGCCACGCGGCTGGCTTCGATGTCGTTTTTGAAGATGTGCTCAATGGATTCGATGGCGTCGTCCACGCTCACGCCGTGCAGCGCGTTGGGGAAGCGGGCGTGGAACACTTCAGCGGGGAAGGGGCCAAAGCCGGTTTTGTAGGGCACGACCTTGCCCGTCAAGCCCAAGGTCAGCAAGGTGCGGCCGTGGTAGCCACCGCCAAACGCGATCACGCCCGAGCGGCCGGTGTGGGCGCGGGCGATTTTGATGGCGTTTTCCACCGCCTCAGCGCCGGTCGTCAAAAACAGGGTTTTCTTGGCAAAGTTGCCTGGGGCTTTGGCGTTGATGCGCTCGGCTAATTCTACGTAAGGCTCGTAAGCCAGGACTTGGAAGCAGGTGTGGGTGTAGTGGTCGAGCTGGTCTTTGACGGCTTGGACGATTTTGGGGTGGCGGTGGCCGGTGTTGAGCACCGCGATGCCGCCGGCGAAGTCAATGAAGCGGCGGCCCTCGACGTCCCAGATCTCGGCGTTTTCGCCGCGCTCGATGAAGATCGGGTGGCTGAAGCCCACGCCACGGGGAATGGCGGCTTGGCGGCGGGCCAGCAAGGCGGCGTTGTTCAGGTTGTTGTCGCGTTTCATGGGGTGCTCCAATTGAGAACAGGTGTTGTCCTGACACACCCATTCTGACCCTTTGCGCGGGCGCTACCATATACAGATCAGGCCCACACAGCGAAGCACTGTGTTGCCCCGCTGACCTGTACACACAAACCCGCACACCCCATGTTCACCCTCAACCCCCAAAGTGCCACCCCCCTGGTGGTCCAGATCGTGGAGGGTTTTCGCGCCTTGATTCAAAGTGGAAACCTGCGCCCGGGGGCCAAAGCGCCGTCCATTCGCCAGTTTGCCCATGCACATGGGGTGAGCGTCTACACCGTGGTCGATGCTTACGACCGCTTGGTGGCCCTGGGCTTTTTTGCCTCTCGACCCCACTCGGGGTTTTTTGTCCGCAAACGAGAGGCTGAGGCCAGTGCGAGCCTAGGCGCTGTGGTCGAGGCCGCCAACCACAGCTTTGACTCCATGTGGTATTTGCGCCGGGTGTTCGAGAACCGGGCTCTGCGCATGAAGCCCGGCTGCGGTTGGGTTCCTGGTGACTGGTTGTTTGAGGACGGACTGCGCCGCAGCTTGCGCGCTTTGGCCAGTGACACCGTGGACGTGGGCGGCTATGGCGAGCCCAAAGGTTTTGCGCCGCTGCGCCAGATGGTGCGTGATTTGTTGGCCGAACAAGAAATCGCGGTCAGCGCCGATCAGGTCTTGCTGACCCAAGGCTCCAGTCAGGCACTGGACTTGGTGGCACGCCGCTTGGTGCGCCCCGGTGAAGCCGTGCTGGTCGACGACCCGGGTTACCCCAATTTGCTGTTTTCGCTGCGCTTCTTGGGCGCCAAACTCTTGGGCGTGCCGCGCACGCCACAGGGTTACGACCTAGCCGCTTTAGAAGCCTTGATTCAGCAGCACCAGCCCAAGGTTTTTTTCACCCAACCGCGTTTGCAAAGCCCCACCGGATCGGTGGCCAACTTGGCGCACCTGCACCGCGTGGTGCAGCTCGCCGAACAACATGGCATCACCGTGGTCGAAAACGATATTTACGCCGACCTCGACCCCGAGCCGCGCCCCTCACTGGCCAGCCTGGACCAGCTCCAGCGTGTGGTCTACATCAGCAGTTTTTCCAAAACCATCTCACCCAATATCCGCGCGGGCTATTTGGCCGCGCCGCCCGACCTCTTGGAAGACTTCGCCCAGCTCAAGATGATCGCGGGCCTGACGTCGTCCGAGCTCAACGAGCGTTTGGCTTACGGTGCTTTGACCGATGGGCGTTGGCGTAAACACCTGCGCGGTTTGCGCGAGCGTTTGGCTCAAGCCCACCAAAGTGTGGCGCAAGGTTTGGAAAATGCTGGCTTTGAGTTGTTTTGTGAACCCAAGGCCGGCATCTTCTTGTGGGCTCGTCACCCCGACATCAACAACGCCGCCGAACTGGCCTACCAAGCTGCCGAGCAAGACATTTTGCTAGGCCCTGGCCACTTGTTCGGCACCGACCTGCACCCCAGCCCTTGGCTGCGTTTCAACGTGGCGTTCACCGACGAGCCGGCGGTGTGGACGTTTTTGGAGTCGCAGCGAAAGACGGGTTGAGACGCCATTGGGCACTCGATCGGCAAAGGGTCTCAGACTTTGCGAAAATAGTGGACTTAACGGCTTTTGCCGTGCCCATCACTTACCCTTGATCCACCCATGAACCGCCCAGCCTCTGTTGCCGATATCCGCAAGACTTTCTTGGACTTTTTTGCTGCCAAGGGCCACACCGTTGTGGCTTCCAGCCCGTTGGTGCCCGGCAACGACCCCACGCTGATGTTCACCAACTCGGGCATGGTCCAGTTCAAGGACGTGTTTTTGGGTACCGACAAGCGCAGCTATGTGCGCGCCGCATCCGTTCAAGCCTGTTTGCGTGCCGGTGGCAAGCACAACGACTTGGAAAACGTGGGCTACACCGCGCGCCACCACACCTTCTTTGAAATGCTGGGCAACTGGTCGTTTGGCGACTACTTCAAACGCGATTCGCTCAAATGGGCTTGGGAGCTGCTGACCGAGGTCTATGGCCTGCCCAAAGACAAGTTGCTGGCCACGGTTTACCAAGAGGACGATGAGGCCTACGACATCTGGACCAAAGAAATCGGTTTGCCACCGGAGCGCGTGATCCGCATCGGCGACAACAAAGGTGGCCGTTACAAGAGCGACAACTTCTGGATGATGGCCGACACCGGTCCGTGCGGCCCTTGCTCGGAAATCTTCTATGACCATGGCCCTGACATTCCTGGCGGTCCCCCTGGCAGCCCCGAAGAAGACGGTGACCGTTTCATCGAAATTTGGAACAACGTGTTCATGCAGTTCAACATGCATGAGGATGGCTCGGTCACGCCATTGCCAGCGCCTTGCGTGGACACCGGCATGGGCTTGGAGCGCTTGGCGGCGATCTTGCAGCACGTGCACAGCAACTACGAAATTGACATCTTTGACCAGCTCATCCGGGCCGCGGCGCGCGAAACCGGCACGAGCGACTTGGGTCACAAGAGCCTGCGCGTGATCGCCGACCACATCCGAGCCACCGCTTTTTTGGTGAGCGACGGCGTGGTACCCAGCAACGAAGGTCGCGGCTATGTCCAGCGTCGCATCATTCGCCGTGCCATCCGCCACGGTTATCTGCTCGGTCAAAAAACCCCGTTCTTCCACAAGCTCGTACCCGACTTGGTGCGCTTGATGGGCGACGCGTACCCCAACATGGCCCACCAGGCCGACAGCATCACGGCGGTGCTCAAAACCGAAGAAGAGCGTTTTTTTGAAACCCTGCAAAGCGGCATGCAAATTTTGGACGCGGCCTTGGCCGGTGGCGTAAAAGAGTTGCCCGGCGAAGTGGCGTTCAAGCTGCACGACACCTACGGCTTCCCGCTGGACTTGTCGGCCGACGTCTGCCGCGAGCGCGGCCTGACGGTCGACGAGGCCGGTTTTGACGCGGCCATGAAAAAACAAAAAGACCAAGCGCGTGCCGCCGGCAAGTTCAAGATGGACAAAGCGCTGGACTACAGCGGCGCGGGCAACGCCTTTGTGGGCTACGAGTCGCTGCAAGCCACGGCCAAGGTGTTGGCGCTGTACCGCGACGGCGTGGCCGTGAACCAGCTCGACGCCGGTCAGTCCGGTGTCGTCGTGCTCGACACCACCCCGTTTTACGCTGAGTCCGGCGGCCAAGTCGGTGACCAAGGCGCCATCGTCTGTGGCGACGCAAGCTTTGATGTGGTGGACACCCAAAAAATCAAGGCCGATGTGTTCGGTCACCACGGCAGCCAAGTCCGTGGCAGTCTCAAGGTCGGCGATGCCGTGCAAGCGCACGTCAACACCGAGCTGCGCGCCGCCACCGTGCGCAACCACAGCGCCACCCACCTGATGCACAAAGCCTTGCGCGAAGTGCTGGGCAGCCACGTGCAACAAAAAGGCTCGCTCGTCAATGCCGATCGCACCCGCTTTGACTTCGCGCACAACGCCCCGGTGACCGACGCCCAAATCCGCGAAATCGAAGCCCGTGTGAACGCTGAAATCTTGGCCAACGCCCAAGCCAAAGCCCAGCTGATGGACATCGAGTCGGCCCAAAAATCTGGCGCCATGATGCTGTTTGGCGAGAAGTACGGCGAGACCGTGCGCGTGCTCGACATCGGCTCCAGCCGCGAACTCTGCGGCGGTACCCACGTCAACGCCACGGGTGACATCGGCCTGTTCAAGGTCGTCAGCGAAGGTGGCGTCGCCTCGGGCGTGCGCCGCATCGAAGCCGTCACGGGCGCCAACGCGCTGGCTTACCTGCAGTCGCTCGAAGACACCGTCACACAAGCCGCCGGTTCTCTCAAAGCCTCGCCGGCCGAGTTGAACAGCCGCATCGCGCAGGTCCTCGACCAAGTCAAGGCGCTGGAAAAAGAGTTGGCTGCGGCCAAAGGCAAGTTGGCTTCGGCACAGGGTGACGAGTTGGTCAAACAAGCCGTGGACATCAAAGGCATCAAGCTGCTGGTGGCCACGCTCGAAGGCGCCGACGCCAAGACCTTGCGCGACACCATGGACAAGCTCAAGGACAAGATCAAAACCGCCGTGATCGTCTTGACCGCCGTGGACGGCGACAAAGTCCAAATCGCCGCGGGCGTGACCGCTGACACCGTGGGCAAAGTCAAGGCGGGCGAACTTGCCAGCTTCGTCGCCACCCAAGTCGGCGGCAAGGGCGGTGGTAAGCCTGACATGGCCATGGCCGGTGGCTCCAACCCCGCCGCCTTGCCCGCCGCCATGGCCAGCGTTCAGGCTTGGGTCAGCGAACGCGTCTGACCCTGTGCAGCGCCAACGAGCTGGCGCTGCGAGTCGAACCGACGAAGTTCACCGGTCAAAGGGTCGGTGAACAACAAGGTCTTGGCCAGCAATTGCAATGGCGCGCCAAAGTCTTCCGGCTCGTCGGGGCCGCGCAGCACGGTGGGGTAGAACTGGTCGCCCACGATGGGGCAGCCCAAGGCGTTCATGTGCACGCGCAGTTGGTGGCGTTTGCCGCTGACGGGTTGCAGTTCATACCAACCCAAACCCAAACCCAACTCGCGCAACAAATCGATCTGCGTTTCGCTGTTGGGCTCGCCCTCGGTTTCGCGCATGCGGTAGAACACCGTGTCTTCTTCGATGCGGCTGCGCCGCACGCAGGGCAGGGCGACCGACGTGGGCAGTGGGGCGATGGCTTCGTAGCGTTTGTGCACCGCGCGCTCACGGAACAAGCGCTGATAGGCATCGCGTTCGGCCGGGCGTTTGGAGAACACCACCAAGCCCGCGGTTTCGCGGTCGATGCGGTGCAGGGGGCTCAGGTCGGGCAGGTTCAAGCGTTGTTTGAGACGCACCAGCAAGGTCTCGCGCACAAAGCGCCCGCCCGGTGTGACCGGCAAAAAATGCGGCTTGTCGGCCACCAGCAGGTGCTCGTCTTCGAACAGCACCTGCGCCTCAAACGGGATCGGGCTTTCGTCGGGCAAGTCGCGCCAGTAGTAGACCCGCGCACCGTTGACGTACGGCGCATCGGGCGCTAAGGCTTGACCAGATTCATCCAAGACTTGCCCAAGGGTCATGCGTTCGTGCCACGTCTGCCGAGAGACGCCGGGCATGCGTTCGACCAAGTGATCGAGCAAGCTCGCCCATGGCACCACGCGGTGCCGGGGCAAGGCCACACAGCTCGGCGAGACGCCGTCGCGCATGGCGATGGCCGGGTTTTTGGGGACCGCGGCCATGGGGCTTTAGGCGCGGCGAAACACCAAGTCCCACACACCGTGGCCGAGCTTGAGGCCCCGGTTTTCAAACTTGGTCAGCGGGCGGTAGTCGGGCTGGGGCGCGAATTGGCCCGCACCTGCGGAGTTCACCAGCAAAGGCTCGGCGCTGAGCACGGCCATCATTTGCTCGGCGTAGGGCGCCCAATCGGTGGCCAAGTGCAAATAGCCGCCGAGCTTGATGTGCTGGGCCAAGCGCTGCACAAACGGCGACTGGATCAAGCGGCGCTTGTGGTGGCGGCTCTTGTGCCAAGGGTCGGGAAAAAAAATGTGCACGCCGTCCAAACTGTCTTCGCCCAACATGTGGTCCATCACCTCGACCGCGTCGTGCTGCACGATGCGGATGTTGCCGATATCGTTTTCGCCGCAGCGCTTGAGCAGTGCACCCACGCCGGGCTCGTGCACCTCGCAACACAAAAAGTTGTCGTTGGGGCGCACCTGCGCGATGTGTGCGGTGGCATCCCCCATCCCAAAGCCGATCTCCAAAATCAGCGGTGCGGAGCGACCAAACGCCGCATTCACGTCCATGCGCTCGGTTTGGTAGGGCAACAAAAAGCGCGATCCGTATTGCTCAAAGGCGCGGATCTGCCCGGTCCCCATGCGCCCAGCCCGCAGCACATAGGTTTTGATTTGGCGCATGAAAGGCGCCGCAGCTTCAGCAGGGGTCGTGTTGGGGGTGGTTGTGGGTTCTGTGGTCATGGGCGTGGCAATCGGTCAATTCCCGATTATCTCGCGCCCCAAGCCCTCACCCACTCGCCCAGCGCTTCGCCCACACTGGTCGCATCGCTGCGCGGCAGACCCAAGACCCGGGCTGCATCTTGCAGTGCGGCCCAAGCTTGCGCTGGTGTGTCGCAAGCCATGGCGGGTGCGCCTTTGTGTTTGCTGAGTTTGTCGCCGTCGGCATCGAGCACCAAGGGCGTGTGCAGGTAG
>CAZNWS010000040.1:0-2358 GCA_964576495.1 uncultured Hydrogenophaga sp.
ATTCGATGACCTGCGCACCCAAGCGCTCGGCCACGGGAATGAAGATCTCGTTGGTTTCGTTGCGCTTTTGGTATTCGACGTCGCTCAACTCCTCGAAGCGGGCCATGCGGGCCTTGCTCTTGGCTTGACGACCTTTGGCGTTGCTGCGCACCCACTTCAGTTCTTCCTTCATGGCTTTGGCGCGGGCGTCCTCGCTCTTTTGCTCTTGCTCCAGGCGCTTTTCCTTTTGCTCCAGCCAGTCCGAGTAATTGCCTTTCCACGGAATGCCGTGGCCGCGGTCCAATTCCAGAATCCATTCGGCGGCGTTGTCCAAGAAGTAGCGATCGTGGGTGATGGCCACCACGGTGCCGGAGAAACGTTGCAAGAACTGCTCCAACCAATGCACCGATTCGGCGTCCAAGTGGTTGGTGGGTTCGTCGAGCAAGAGCATGTCGGGCTTGGACAGCAACAAGCGGCACAGCGCCACGCGGCGCTTTTCACCACCAGAGAGGTTTTTCACCAGCGCATCCCAAGCGGGCAGGTTCAACGCATCGGCAGCAAGTTCGAGTTGCAAGTCGGCGTTTTCGCTGCCGCTGGCGGCGATGATGGCTTCCAGCTCAGCCTGTTCGGCGGCCAGGGCGTCAAAGTCGGCGTCCTCTTCGGCGTAAGCGGCGTACACCTCTTCCAAGCGCTGCTTGGCCGCGATGGCGCCACCGATGCCCTCTTCAACCGCTTGGCGCACGGTCTGCTCGGGATCGAGCTGCGGCTCTTGAGGCAAGTAGCCGATTTTGATGCCCGGCATGGGAATGGCTTCGCCTTCGATTTCCTTGTCCACCCCGGCCATGATTTTGAGCAGCGAAGACTTGCCCGAACCGTTCAAGCCCAAAACGCCGATCTTCGCGCCCGGGAAAAAACTCAAGGAAATGTTCTTCAAGATCTGGCGCTTGGGTGGCACCGTCTTGCTGACGCGGTTCATCGAAAAAACGTATTGAGCCATGGAAAAAATCACCTCATCAAACAAACGCCCCGGGCCGACGGCCACGCGCGCAACCCGCCATTATCCCAGACTGCCCAGTCAAAGCTCGCGCATCGACACCTCGCCCGAGCGCACCGAGAACTGCACGCGGCTGTTGAGTTTTTCGAGCTGGACGCGGGCGCTGCGGAAATAGACATTCGCTTTGAGCCAGTCGGCTTCGGCGTCCAAGGCCGCGTCGTCGCTCAACGAGCACCACCAGACACGGCCTTCGGCGTCCCAACGGTAGCCGCGGGCCTTGAGGACGTCTTTGGCCTCGAAGGGTGCACCCATGGCGCGCAACTTGAAGCGCGACTGCGCTGTGCCCTGCACCAAGTGCAACAAACGCGTGATGCCACTGCCTTGCATGGGCACGGTGAGCACCTGCAAGAGCGCGTGGCAATCGACCTGCGCGCGGTGCGCGTCGTAAAACCAACCCGACTCAGCGGCCAAAAATTCCAGCTTGGCCGATCCCGCGCCCTGCGCCTTCCAATCGATGCCGGCAAAGGAGCAGGCCCAGGCTTTGTCTTCGAACACGCGCCAACGCGCTTCCACAAAGGGGCGATCAAAACCCGCGTTGTGCGCCAACACCACGTCGGCCGCGTGCACCAAAGCCTCGACCTGCGCGTCGTCGATGCGCTGACCGCGCACGTCGTCGTCGCTGATGCCGGTGATCTCGGTGATCTGCGGGGGGATGGGTTTGCCGGGGTCTTCAAACGCTTCGAACACCGTGACCGGCCCCACCGGCAAGCCCGTGGCCGTGTCCACCAAGACCGAGAGCATGGCCAGCTCGATGATGCGCTCTTGGCGGTGGTCCAAGCCTGTGGTTTCGGTGTCGAGCACCAACACCCGCTGCGTTTTAGCGCCCGCGGGCACCGGCCCGTAGTCCAAGCGCGGCACCAAACGGCGCAGCACCCGGTAGTCGGGGTGCGCGTCCAAGGCCGAGGCCATGGCCTCGGGGCTCAGGGCGGCATCGGTGGACACGGCTTTGGGGGGCTTGGGGGCCACCGAGGACTGGGTTGGGTCTTGGGCGGGCTCAAACCCAAAATCGAATTGTTCGGTGTGATTCATGGCAAGGCCGTTGTCTGTTCGCGAATCACACGATTCTAGGTCTGAGGGGGCGATTGTCGATTCGTGCGACAATGCCCCCAGCGCCAACCTCCAGTTGTTGGCGCGTCAGCACTTCTGCTGGGGTTTGACCCAGGCGCCTCGCCTGCGGTGACAAGCTCAATTGATCGACCACATTGGCCCCGACTGGTCGCTGCTCACCGCAGCTAAAGAGCCAATGCCCGCGCCGCAGACGGCGCCCTTGAAATGAACTTTGATGAATTGAACCTGGCCCCGGCCATTGTCCAAGCGGTGCGCGA
>CAZNWS010000040.1:2458-9533 GCA_964576495.1 uncultured Hydrogenophaga sp.
GGCGTGGGCATGAACCCCCAAATCAACGCCCTGAAAAAAGGCGTGGACATTTTGGTGGCCACGCCCGGTCGTTTGCTCGACTTGCAGCAGCAAGGCTTTTTGGACCTGTCCACCGTGCAGGTGCTGGTGCTCGACGAAGCCGACCGCATGCTCGACATGGGCTTCATCCACGACGTCAAGAAAATCTTGGCCTTGGTGCCCAAAGACAAACAAAGCCTGTTGTTCTCGGCCACCTTCAGCGACGAGATTCGCGACTTGGCCAGCAACTTGCTCAAAGACCCACAGCACATCCAGGTCACGCCGCGCAACACCACGGTGCAGCGCATCACCCAGGTGATCCACCCCGTGGGTCGCGGCAAGAAAAAAGCGCTGTTGGTGCACATCATCAACCAGCACAACTGGAGCCAAGTCTTGGTGTTCACGCGCACCAAATTCGGCGCCAACAACGTCGCCGAGTTCTTGACCAAAAACGGCATCCAAGCCATGGCCTTGCACGGCAACAAGAGCCAGGGTGCGCGCACGCAAGCCTTGGCCGGCTTCAAGAGCGGCGAGATCCGCGCCTTGGTGGCCACCGACATCGCCGCACGCGGCATCGACATCGACGAGTTGCCACACGTGGTGAACTACGAGATCCCCAACGTCTGCGAAGACTACGTGCACCGCATCGGCCGCACCGGTCGCGCGGGCAACAGCGGCGAAGCCGTCAACCTCGTGAGCCTGGACGAGGAAGGCTTCATGATGGACATCGAGCGCTTCACCAAGCAACAAATCCCGGTGCAGATCTTCCCCGAGTTCATGCCCGAGCCCGGCGAAAAAGCCGAGCCCATCGCCATGGGCCGTCAAACCATTTGGGGGGGTGCAGGCAAGCCCCCGAGCCGCGAAGTGATGGCCGCAGCGGCCAAGGCCGCTCGCACCGAAATGCTCACCCGCGTGCGCGAGAAAAAGGCCCAGGAAGGCGGCAATGGCGGTGGCCGCGGCCAGAACCGACCACGCCGCGCCGAACGCGCCGCGCAGCCCGATGGCGAAGGTGGTTTTGATGGCGCTCAAGAGCGCCGCGACACGCGCCGCCCGAACGGCCCACGCCCCCACCACAACGGTCCTCGCCCACAAGGCAACGGTGGCCCACGTCACGAACGCAACGCCGACCGTGGCGAGCGTCCCCCTCGCGCTGAGCACTTTGAGGGCGGCGAACGCCCCGAGCGCCAACCCGGCCCGAACGCCCACTTGGGCAGCTTGCGCATCCGCGAGCCACGCCCACGCACCGGCAACCCCGGTGGCCAACCCGACCCGCTGCGCACCAGCATCGACGCCATGCGCACCGGCAACCGCAACAAAGGCGGTAAAGGTGGCGGCGGCGGTGGTCCCAAAGGCGGCCCGGCCGATCCGCTGCGCACCAGCTTTGGTCGCATCCGCTGACACCCGGAGAACACCCCATGCGATTGCTGCACACCATGTTGCGCGTGGGCGATTTGGAGCGATCCATCGCCTTCTACACCGAGGTCTTGGGCATGCAACTGCTGCGCCGCAGCGAGAACCCCGAGTACCGCTATTCCTTGGCGTTCTTGGGCTTTGACGGGGGCAACCCCGGTCAAGCCGAGATCGAGCTGACCCACAACTGGGATACCCACGAATACGACATGGGCACCGCTTACGGCCACATCGCTTTGGGCGTGCCCGATGCCTACGCCGCGTGCGAAGCCATCAAAGCCCGTGGCGGCAACGTCACGCGCGAAGCCGGTCCGGTCAAAGGCGGCACCACCGTGATCGCCTTTGTCACCGATCCCGACGGTTACAAAATCGAACTCATCCAACGCGACGCATGAACATCGCCGACCTGCGCAAGAGCTACGAAAAAGCCGAACTCAGCGAGTCGGCCTCTCACGCCGACCCGCGCGTGCAATTTGAACAATGGCTGCAACAAGCCATCGATGCTCAACTGCCCGAGCCCAACGCCATGACCTTGGCCACGGTGGGCAGCGACTTGCGCCCGAGCACGCGCATCGTGCTGATCAAAGGCGTGGACGAGCGCGGCATCGTTTGGTACACCAACTACGGCAGCCGCAAAGGCTTGGAGCTGAGCGGCAACCCCTTTGCCGCACTGCAATTCCACTGGGTGGAGCTCGAGCGCGTGGTGCGCATCGAGGGTGTGGTGGAGAAGGTCAGCGAGGCCGAGAGCGACGCTTACTTTGCCAGCCGTCCGCTGGACAGTCGCATCGGCGCATGGGCCAGCCCACAAAGCCAGGTGATCGACAGCCGCACGGTGCTCGTCACCAACGCGGCCAAGTACGGCGCGCAGTTCATGCTGCAGCCGCCTCGCCCCCCGCATTGGGGCGGCTACCGCCTCAAGCCCGAGCGCTGGGAATTCTGGCAAGGCCGCCCCAGCCGCTTGCACGACCGCTTGCGCTACCGGCTCGACGCCGGTCAGTGGGTTCGGGAACGCTTGGCGCCTTGAATCAACAGCGCGCGATGGCTTGGTCTTGCACCGAAGCCAAGGCCTCGGCCGACACCCGCTCAGGGGCCAACTCGGCCAAAGGCAACAGCACAAATGCTCGGCCCCACAGGCGTGGGTGAGGCACCTCCAAGGTGGGCGCTTGAATGCACGCATCGCCGTAGAGCAGCAAGTCCAGGTCGAGGGTGCGCGGTGCGTTGGGGTAGGGGCGTTCGCGGCCGGCTTGGTTTTCCAGCGCCTGCAGCAAAGCCAACACATCCATGGCGCTGAGCGTGGTGCGCAACTCCGCCACGGCGTTGAGGTAATCGGGGCCCGTGGCGTCCACCGGGGCGCTGCGGTACAGGCCTGAGGATCGGCAGGCCAACACACCCGGGGCTTGCGCCAAGCGACTCAAGGCCGTTTGCAGCGCAGCGCCCGCGTCACCCAAATTGGCGCCCAAGCCCACATAGGCCAAGACCGGCTCTCGCGCTGGCGCGCTGGGGCTCGGCGCCAAAGCCATGTTTACTCCGCCGCGGCTGGCGCGTCACCACCCGCGGCGGGTTTGCGACGGCGGCGGCGTTTTTTGGCGGGGGCATCGCCCTCGGCTTTGGGGCTGGGCTGGCGGCGTTGCGCTTCGATCATCTCGTCGCGCTCATCGTCGCTGGCGTGTTGGAAGTCTTCCCACCAATCGGCCAAAGCACCATCGATCTCGCCCGTGCTGGCTCGCAAGCGCATGAAGTCAAAACCGGCGCGAAAACGCGGCTGCTCGACCAAGCTGTAAGGACCGTTGCCCACGCGCTTGTCAAAGCGCAACTGCATCATCCAGATGTCGCGCATGTCAGCGCCGAGTTTGCCTCGGCCCGAGACGTCGCCGATACGCGACTCGAACACCTCATCCACCGCTTCTTGCAGGGCTTGCGACGTGGGCATGGGGCGTTGGTTGGGGCGGGCTTTGAGGCGCTTGGCCCAGCCTTGGCGCACATCCGACCACAGCACACAGGCCAACAAAAAGCTCGCCACCACGGGTTTGCCTTCGCCCACACGGCGGTCGGTGTCTTCCAAGGCGGTGCGCACAAACGGGTCGTCGGCGCGCTGCACCACCACATCGAGCAAGGGGTAGATGCCCGAATCCAAACCCACGGCCTTGAGCTGTTCCACACTGGCCAAAGCGTGGCCGGTTTGCAGCAGCTTGAGCATTTCGTCGAACAAGCGGCTTTGCGGTACGTCGATCAGCAAACGGCGCGAAGACGCCAAGGGCTTCAAGGTGCCCGCGTCAAACTTAAAACCCAAGGGGCTGAGTTTGGCGGCAAAACGCACCGCGCGGATGATGCGCACGGGGTCTTCGCGGTAACGCGTGGCCGGGTCACCGATCATGCGCAGCACGCGTTTTTTGGCGTCGCGGATGCCGTTGTGGAAGTCGACCACGGTCTGTGTTTCCGGGTCGTAGTACATGGCGTTGATGCTGAAGTCGCGGCGCGCCGCGTCTTGCTCGATCGGGCCCCAGACGTTGTCGCGCAAGACGCGACCGCTGGCGTCCACCGCGTGTTTCATGTTGGCCAAGGCGCCTTTGCTGGTGCGCTCGTTGCCCGAGACCTGTTCGGCGTCGGCGCTGTCGAGGTAGGCGCGCATGGTGGAGACTTCGATCACCTCGTTCTCGCGGCCTCGACCATAGACCACGTGCACGATGCGAAAGCGCCGCCCAATGATGAAGGCGCGGCGAAAGAGCTGTTTGACTTGCTCGGGCGTGGCATCGGTGGCCACGTCGAAATCTTTGGGGCGCAAGCCCAGCAAGAGGTCGCGCACCGCACCGCCCACGATGTAGGCCTCAAAGCCCGCATCTTTGAGCGTGTGGACCACGTCGAGCGCGCGGTCGTCGACCAAGTCGGGATCGATGCGGTGGACCTTGGCGGGCACATCTTGCCGTTGGCCAAAGGTCGATTCGGCGCTGGCCTTGGTGCGGCTGGAGGGGCTGGACTTGCCCAGCAACTTGTCGATGAAGTGTTTGATCATTCGAAGAGGTTCAGGATGCGCCAGCCACGCTGGGTGGCGATGTCGAGCAAACGGGCATCGGGGTTGGTGGCCACCGGCTCGTGCACACGCTCGAGCAGGGGCAGGTCGTTCATGGAGTCGCTGTAAAACACGCTGTGCGTCACATCGGCCCATGAGCAAGACCGCTCAGACAGCCATTGTTCCACACGCGCGACCTTGCCCTCCCGAAACGAGGGGGTGCCTTGGATTTCGCCGGTCGGCGTACCGCTGGCATCCACCGCCAAGTCGATGGCGATCAGGTCGTCCACGCCAAAAGCTTCAGCGATGGGGCGGGTGATGAAGGCGTTGGTCGCGGTGACCATCAGCGTGGCGTAACCTTCGGCGCGGTAATGGTCGACCAGTGCCAGGGCCGCTGGGCGCATGGCGGGACGAATGACCTCCTGCATGAAGCGCTCGTGGGCGGCGTGCGCGGCCGGCATGCCGCGTTCGCGCAAGGCGGTGGTGCCAAAGCGGATGTATTCGGCGATGTCCAAGGTGCCCGCGCAGTACTGTGCATAAAACGCGTCGTTCGCTTCGGTGTGGGTCTGCGCATCGCGCCAACCCAGGGTCACAGTGAATTGACCCCAGGCGTAATCGGAATCGATGGGCAGCAGGGTGTGGTCCAGGTCGAAAAGGGCCAGTTTCATTCGTTTTCCAGCATGGATTTGAGCAAAGGGATGGTGATGGCGCGTTGGGTGCGCAAAGCGTAAGCGTCGAGCTCGTGCAAGAGCATCATCAAACTGGAGAGGTCGCGCGAAAAGCGGTTGAGCATGAAGTCCATGACTTCGTCACTCAAAAACACGCCACGCGCATCGGCCTCTCGGCGCAAGACGGCGCGGCGCTCGGCCTCGCCCAAGGTTTTGAGTGCAAAGACATGGCCCCACCCCAGTCGCGTGCGAAGGTCTTCTCGCAAGACCAAGTCGGTCGGCGGCAACGCCGAAGAAGCCAAGACCCACCGCCCCGCACCCCTGCCCGGGGCTTGTGCATTGATGAACCAGTTGAAGGCCGCGGCTTGTTGGCTGGCGGTGAACAGGTGGCAATCGTCGAGCAAGACCACATCCCAACGCTCATCAAAGTCGCTGGGGTTGATGACCTGAGGATCGAGCCAACCGACACGGCCACCCAAGCCACAAACCGCATCGGCCACCGCGCGCAGCAAATGGGTTTTGCCGCTGCCGCTCTCGCCCCACAGCAAGGTCGGCACAGGCGAGCGCATCGGGTTGAGCGCCCACAAGCGAACATGCTCGGCCGCCGCTTCGTTGCCCACGTCGATGAAGTTATCCAAGGTGGGCACGGGCGCCAGGCCGATGTCCAGGGCGAGTTGCTGCATGGCGGGTGGGCTCAACGGGACATGTCCTCGGCAGGGCTGTCCTGACCATCGGTGTACAGCGCACTTTGCTGGTAGCGGCGCACCGCCAAACGCAAGACGACGAGCAAGACCGCACTGGCCGGCAGGGCCATCAAAACACCGACAAAACCCAATAGGTGGCCAAACGCCATCAAAGCAAAAATCACCACCAAGGGGTGCAGGCCAATGCGCTCACCCAACAAACGGGGAGTCAACACAAAACTTTCCAAAAACTGGCCGAGGCCAAACACTGCCCACACCGCCAAAACGCCCGTCCAGCCTTGAAATTCAAGCAAAGCGGCAAAGGTGCCGAGCAACAAGCCCACGCCAAAACCGATGTAAGGCACCAACACCGCCAAACCCGTGAACACCCCAATGGCCAGCGCCAGATCCAGCCCAACCAAGGCCAAACCGGCCGAGTAAAACAGCGCCAAAGCCAACATGACCAACATTTGTCCGCGCAAGTACTCACCCAACACGGCGTCGGTTTCGACCAAGAAAGCGTTCACGCCCGACCGCCACCGCGGTGGCAACAAGCGGCGCAGACGCGCCATCAAACCATGCCAATCGACCAACAGGTAAAAAGCCACCATGGGCGCCAACACGGCGTTACCCAAGAGCGCCAACAGCGCGCTACCACCGATGCGCAGCGAAGCAAACGCCTGTTCAAACAGGTCTGATCCATGGCCACTGACCAATTGCGAGAGCCATTCGCGCACCATGGCCACATCGATCTGCACGGGCGTACCCAAGCGTTGTGCCCAAGGCGCCAACACCGCATTGGCCCGATCAAGCAAAGCCGGCACCTGCTCACGCAACAGCGGCAGTTGCTGGGTGATGACGGGCACGATCAACAACATCACCGCCACCACCAGCCAGAACACCCCCATTAATGCCAACAAAGTCGAAGCCCAACGCGGCCAACCCCAACGCGTGCCTCGATCCACCAAAGGCAAAAGGACATACGCCAAGACGGTCCCCAACACAAAGGGCGACAAAACCGGCGCTAAGAGCACCAAGACCATCACCGCCGCGAAGGCCAGAGCGGTCCAAGCAGCAAAGCGAATTTGGGTGGGGGTGAATGTCATGCGTGGCAGAAATGGGGTGGGCGGTGTAAACCCTTAAAATCTAGGGCAAATTCTATCGGGCGCACCGAGGCTGCCCGTATTTTCTCGACCCCCGACGATACACCGCGCCCCGCGACGACCCGCATGAACACAAACACCCCCCTTTCCTACAAAGACGCTGGCGTTGATATCGAGGCCGGCGAC
>CAZNWS010000041.1:0-9440 GCA_964576495.1 uncultured Hydrogenophaga sp.
CGACAGCGCCGCTGTTTTGGTGCAGGGTGAGCGTCGATGGCGCGAAGACCCGAACCGCTCGCGCCACTACGCGCCCGAACACAGTCGCGGCCTGGCCCCTGCCGGTCGCTTGGACATCGATTCGGTGGGCTTGTTGATCTTGACCCAAGACGGCCGAGTGGCCCGTGCCCTGATCGGTGAAGATTCCGACGTCGAAAAAGAATATTTGGTGCGCGTGCAATGGGCGCCCAACGGCCCGCAAGGCGAGGGCGTGGTGGGCGAGAACGTGCAAGCAGTGTTTCCGCGTGAGCGCTTGGCCTTGTTGCGTCACGGCCTGAGCCTGGACGGCCAGCCACTCAAACCCGCGCAGGTCGATTGGCAAAACCCCGAGCAACTGCGGTTTGTGTTGACCGAAGGCAAGAAGCGCCAAATCCGGCGCATGTGCGAACAAGTCGGCCTGCACGTGGTGGGCCTCAAGCGCATCCGCATCGGCCGCGTGGTCTTGGGTAACTTGCCCGTCGGCCAGTGGCGCTACTTGGGCGCCCACGAGCGCTTCTGAGGGCTCACAACCAGCGCCGCACGCGCTGGCGGTAGTCGTCGTAAGCGGCCCCAAAATGGGCCAAGAGGACGCGCTCTTCGGGCACGATCTGAAAGCGCGTGATGTAGACCACAAACACCAGCGGCCCCAGCAGCGCGGCCCATTGGCCCAGCGCCAGTGTCCAGCCCAACAACAAACACAGCAGCCCCAGGTACATGGGGTTGCGCGTGTGGCGGTAAATGCCGCGCTCCACCAAGGCCGAGGCCCGCTCGGGGTGCAGCGGGTTGATGGTGGTGCGCTGGCGCCAAAACGCCCACAGGCCGCTGGCGTCGATGGCCAAACCCACGGCCCAACACAGGCCCACCGGCCAAG
This sequence comes from uncultured Hydrogenophaga sp., assembly GCA_964576495.1. Taxonomy (GTDB): domain Bacteria; phylum Pseudomonadota; class Gammaproteobacteria; order Burkholderiales; family Burkholderiaceae_C; genus Hydrogenophaga. The sequence goes on from CAZNWS010000041.1 coordinate 890, forward strand.
CCCATTGCCACTGGCGGCCCGTGGCCAGCCACATCAACAAAGCCACCAACAAGGCCACCACCGGGGGTGGTACCCGGTACTCCAACACGTGTGTTCTCATGATCTTTTGAGGGGGGACTTGAAAACCGCGGCACCATCCCCACTTCACCACGGTTGTGGTGGTCGGCGGTGTTCGCTGGCCGTGTCCTTCCAACCCCTTAGTCTGCACCAAACCCATGAGCAAACACACCCACGCATTCCAGGCCGAAGTGGCCCAGCTGTTGCATCTGGTCACCCACTCGCTGTATTCCAACCCCGACATTTTTGTGCGCGAACTCGTGTCGAACGCGTCCGACGCTTGCGACAAGCTTCGCTTTGAAGCGCTCAACAACGCCGCCTTGCTCGAAGATGCGCCCAACCTCGAGGTGCGCGTGGCCTTCGACAAAGACGCCAAGACCCTCACCATCACCGACAACGGCATTGGCCTGTCCGAGCAAGAAGCCATCGACAACCTGGGCACCATTGCCAAGAGCGGCACCCGCTCCTTCATGGAAAAGCTCAGCGGCGACCAGAAAAAAGACGCCCAGCTCATCGGCCAATTCGGCGTGGGCTTTTACTCGGGCTTCATCGTGGCCGAGAAGATCACGGTCGAAAGCCGCCGTGCCGGCCTCCAAGCCGAAGAGGGCGTGCGCTGGGTCAGCGGCGGCACCGGCGACTTTGAGGTCGAAACCATCACCCGCGCCCAACGCGGCACCAGCATCACCCTGCACCTGCGCGAGGACAAAACCGAGTACCTCAACCGCTGGAAGCTCAAACAAATCATCGGCCGTTATTCCGACCACATCAGCCTGCCCATCCTCATGCAAAAAGAGGAATGGGACGCTGACAAGAGCGAATACAAGCTCTTGGACGAGTGGGAAGCCGTCAACTCGGCCAGTGCGTTGTGGAGCCGCGCCAAGAAAGACATCACGCCCGAGCAGTACACCGAGTTCTATAAGAACCTGAGCTTCGACAACGAAGACCCGCTGACCTGGAGCCACAACCGCGTCGAAGGCGGCACCGAATACACCCAGCTGCTCTACATCCCCGCCAAAGCCCCGGCCGACCTGTGGAACCGCGAGCGCAAGGCCGGCATCAAGCTGTATGTGAAGCGTGTGTTCATCATGGACGAGGCCGAGAGCCTGATGCCGTCCTACATGCGTTTTGTGAAGGGCGTGATCGACACGGCCGACCTGCCGCTCAACGTCAGCCGCGAGCTGCTGCAAGAAAGCCGCGACGTCAAGGCCATTCGCGACGGCAACACCCGCCGCGTCTTGTCCATGCTCGAAGACCTGGCCAAGAAAAACAGCCTGCCCGCCAGCGAAGGCGCCGACGGCGTGACCGATGTGGTCAGCGATGAAGACCAGGCCATGGTCGGCAAATACGACGCCTTCTACGCCGAGTTCGGCGCGGTGCTCAAAGAAGGTTTGGGTGAAGACTTCGCCCACCGCGAACGCATCGCCAAGCTGCTGCGCTTTGCCAGCACCCAAGGCGAGCGCGTGAGCTTGGCCGACTACAAAGCCCGCATGAAAGAAGGCCAAGACGCCATCTACTACATCACCGCCGATTCGCTGGCCGCCGCCAAGAACAGCCCGCAGCTCGAGGTGTTCAAGAAAAAGGGCATCGAGGTGCTGCTCATGACCGACCGCGTGGACGAGTGGGCGCTGTCCTTTGTGCCCGAGTTCGACGGCACGCCGCTGCAAAGCGTGGCCAAAGGCGCGGTGGACTTGGGCAAGCTGCAAGACGAAGGCGAAAAGAAAGCCGCCGAACAAGCGGCCGAGACCTTCAAGCCCGTGCTCGACAAACTCAAAGACAGCCTCAAAGACAAGGCCAAAGACGTGCGCGTGACCACCCGCTTGGTGGACTCGCCCGCGTGTTTGGTGGTCGAAGACGGCGAGTACTCCACGCAGCTCGCGCGCATGCTCAAGCAGGCCGGCCAACAAGCGCCCGAGATCAAGCCGATCTTGGAAGTGAACGCCGAACACGCCTTGGTCAAAAAGCTCGAGGGCTCGGCCCACTTCGACGACTTGGCGCACATCTTGTTTGACCAAGCGCTCTTGGCCGAAGGCGGTTTGCCCGAAGACCCCGCGGCCTATGTGAAGCGCGTCAACGCTTTGCTGGCCTGATCCGGGTGCGCATCGACAAGTGGTTGTGGGCGGCGCGGTTTTATAAAACCCGCAGCCTGGCCAGCGAAGCGCTGGGGCTGGACCGCGTGCACGTCAACGGCGCGGCGGCCAAGGCCTCGCGCGAGGTGCGCTTGGGCGACCAAATCGATGTTCGCCAAGGCCCCGTCACCCGCAGCGTGTGGGTGCGGGGCTTGAGCACCGCGCGCGGCTCGGCCACCGTGGCCGCCACTTTGTTTGAAGAACTGCCCGAATCGATCGCGCGGCGCGAACAAGCGGCTGAGCAACGCCGCTTGGCTCCCGAGCCTGCACACGCCTTCACCCAAGGCCGCCCCACCAAACGCGACCGCCGCACCTTGGACGGTTACCGCAGCGGCGGCGATGCGCTGGGTTGGGGCGATCGGTGGAGTGCGTCGCAGGACGACTGAGCCGTTGGGCTCACACCACCAAAGCCGGCTCCTGCATGGCTTCGATCTGCTCGATCAGCATGTCCACTTGCCCTTGCCAGTAATCGCGTGAGCCGAACCAGGGGAAGTTGATGGGGAAGGCGGGGTCGTCCCAGCGGCGGGCGAGCCAAGCGCTGTAATGAATCAGGCGCAGGGGGCGCAGGGGCTCGATCAGGTCGAGCTCGCGCCGGTCGAGGGTGCGCACCTGTTCGTAGCCGTCGAGCAGGGCGCTGAGTTGCAGCGTTTGTTGGCGGCGGTCGCCGCTGAGCAGCATCCACAGGTCTTGAATGGCCGGGCCTTGGCGCGCGTCGTCCAGGTCCACGAAGTGCGGGCCTTCGTGCGCCGTGCCGGCGGGCGTCCACAAAATGTTGCCGGGGTGGCAGTCACCGTGCAGGCGCAGCGTGCCGATGGGCGGCGGGCCGTCGTCATCGTTGGCGGCCACCGGGGCTTGGGCCCCGAGCACCGGGTGTGCCTCGATCAGTGCCAAGGCTTCACCCAGCGCTTGACGCCACGCACTTTGCACCTCGGGCGCCACGGCGCGGTGTTCCAACAACCAGTCGCGCGGTTCGTGCGCGAAGGTGGCCACGTTCAGGCTGGGGCGGTGCACAAAGCGTTCGCTCGCGCCCACGCGGTGGATGCGCGCGAGCAAGCGGCCGATCCACTCCAGCACATCGAGGTCGTCGTATTCGGGGCGGCGTCCGCCGCGGTAAGGGGTGAGCGAAAACGCAAAGCCGCCGTGCTGGTGCAGGGTTTGGCCTTGCAGCGCCAGCGGTGGCACCAAGGGCACGTCGTCGGCCGCGCAGGCCTGTGCAAACGCGTGCTCTTCCAAAATCGCCTCAAGGCTCCAGCGCTCGGGCCGGTAGAACTTGGCCACCACCTGGGTGTGGCCCTCGATGGCCTCGTCCAAATGGATGTGATAGACCCGGTTCTCAAAACTGTTGAGCGCGCTCATGCGCCCATCGCCCCACACGCCAATGGCGCCCAAGGCGTCTTGCACCACGTCGGGGGTGAGGCGGGCAAAGGGGTGCAGGTCATGGTCGGTCATGGTTGATTGTCGCTTTAAGATGGCGCCCATGCCCAAAGCCCCGAACGACCGCCGCCACAAGCCCACCAAACCCACGCCCACCCTGCAAGAACAACTGCCCGAACTGCGCGAAGGCCAGTCGGTGGCGCTGCTCCAAGAGCTGCACATCCTCACCCGCGAGGGCAAGCTCAACCAAGACACGCGGCGCAAACTCAAACAGGTCTACCACCTGGTGCAGTTCATCGAGCCGTTGTTGCAAGAAGCGCTGGACGCGCGCGGCGACGTCGCCTTGGCCGATCACGGTGCGGGCAAAAGCTACCTTGGCTTCATCTTGTACGACCTGTTTTTCAAACAGCGCACGCAGGGTTCGGTGTATGGCGTGGAGTCGCGCAGCGAGCTGGTGGCCAAGTCCACCGAACTGGCCCAGCGCTTGGGCTTTGCGCGCATGGGTTTTTTGGCGTGCACCGTGGCCGAGTCGCTCACGCACAAGGCTTTGCCCGAGACCATCGACGTGGTCACCGCCTTGCACGCGTGCGACACCGCCACCGACGACGCCATCGCTTTTGGTTTGGCGCGTCAAGCGCGTGCCATGGTCTTGGTGCCGTGTTGCCAAGCTGAGGTGGCCAGCGTCATGCGCCAACACAAAGCGCTCAACATCAAACGCACCGCCTTGGCCGAGCTGTGGCGCCACCCGCTGCACACGCGCGAATTCGGCAGCCAAATCACCAACGTCTTGCGCTGCTTGCAGCTCGAAGCGCACGGCTACCAAGTCACCGTCACCGAACTGGTGGGTTGGGAGCATTCGATGAAGAACGAATTGATTCTGGCGCGTAAAATCAATCCAGACCGCCCGGGTGAACGGGCCCGTTCTCGCGAACGTTTGCAACAAGTGCTCGACGAGCTGGGCCTGCAAACTTTGCAATCGCGTTTCGCGGTCTGAATCCGTGGCGGCGCCCTTGGCGCTGCCGTTCCACCTCAGTGAACCAACGGGCCAAGAACCCGTGTTTGCGCCCACTTTGGAGAACCGCCATGGTCACCGATTTCCCTTTTGTGTTGCAGACCGTCGCTTGGCCGCTGGTCTTGTTGATGGCTTGGTTTTTGGCCGAGCGCGTGCACGAACTTTGGCACTTGCCCCGTGTGGTCATTTACGTGGCCGTGGGCTTGTTGGCTGGCTTGGTGCAGTTGCCAGGCTGGACGACCGACGTTGCCGGCCTGCCGTTCTTGGCCAACTTGGCGCTGGGTCTCTTGCTGTTTGAGTTGGGCCACCGCATTCACTTGCGCTGGTTTCAACACAACCCTTGGTTATTGGGGTTGGGTTTGGTGGAGTCGATCGTCACCTTCTTCGTGGTGCGTGAGGTGGCCTTGTGGTGGGGTGTGGCCGACGGCGTGGCGCCAATCTTGGCCGCACTCAGCATTTCGGCCTCGCCCGCGGGCATCGTGCGCGTGGTCAACGAATTGCGCAGCGCGGGCCAAGTGACCGAGCGCGTCATGCACCTGTGCGCCATCAACTGTTTGATGTCGGTGCTGGCCTTGAAGCTGGTGATTGCGCAGTGGACGCTCAACACTTCGGGCGATGTGTGGCTGGCTTTGGTGGGCTCGATCCACGTGGTCTTCACCTCGGCGGTGGCCGGTGGCGTGTTGGGCGTGGCGGTGCCTTGGTTGTTGCGCTGGCGGCGGGCCAATGAGCGAGGCGTGACCCTGGTGTTTGCCTTGTCGGTTCTGTTGCTCACCACCTTGTCGTTTGGTTTGCAGCTCTCGCCGTTGCTTGCGGCCTTGACTTTTGGCATTGTGGCGCGTGAGCGTCGAACCTTGTTGACGAATGCGCAGCGCGATTTTGGTGCTGTGGGTGATTTGCTCACGTTGTTCTTGTTCGTCTACATCGCCTCGCTCATGGAGTGGTCGCAGGTGTGGGGTGGTGTGGGCTTGGCGGTGATGGTGATCACCGCACGCACCTTGTCCAAGGTGGCGTGCAACGTATTGGCCGCGCACGTCTCGGGCATCACCTGGCGAAAAGGCGTGTTGACCGGTTTGGCGCTCACGCCCATGTCGGTGTTTGCCATCGTTTTGCTCGAACACAGCCGCACCCAAGGCTTCGGCCTGGCCAACGAGGTGCTCGCGGCGATGACCGCGATGATGGTCTTGCAAGAGTTGATCGGCCCCGTGGTCACCCAGCGCGCCCTGATGGCCGCGCGCGAAACCCACGTCACCCAGGAGACCCGCCATGGCGCTTGAAACATTTGGACAATCCGAGGCCCTGACCATGGGCGTGGAGCTGGAGCTCCAGCTCATCAGCACCCACGATTTCGACCTCTCCAGCAGCGCCAACGACCTGCTGGAGCTGCTGCGGCGCAAACCCTTCCCCGGCGTGGTCACGCCCGAGATGACACAAAGCATGATCGAGATCGCCACCGACATCCAGCGCGAACACGGGCCCTTGCTGGCCCAGCTGCGACAGACGCGCGACACCTTGGTGAACGCGGGAGACCGCCTGAACATCGCCTTGGCTGGCGGCGGCACCCACCCGTTTCAGCGCTGGTTCGAGCAACGCTCTACGGCTATTTGGCCAAGCAGTTCACCGTGTTCGGCCAACACGTGCACATTGGGTGCAGCACCGCCGACGAGGCTTTGTTTTTGCTGCATGCGCTCAACCGCTACGTGCCGCACTTCATCGCGCTCTCGGCGTCGTCGCCGTATTCGCAGGGCGTGGACACCTTGTTCGATTCGGCTCGGCTCAACTCGGTGTTCGCTTTTCCCTTGAGCGGGCGCGCGCCCTTCACCCTGAGCTGGGACGAGTTCTCGCAGGTCTACTTCACCAAGATGGAGAGCACCGGCGTGGTCAAGTCGATGAAAGACTTTTATTGGGACATCCGCCCCAAGCCCGAGTACGGCACCATCGAGCTGCGCGTGTGCGACACGCCGCTGACCGTCGAGCGCGCCGCGGGCCTGGCGTGTTACCTGCAAGCGCTGTGCCGCTACCTGCTGGAGCGCCACGAAGAAGACCCCGCCGAAGACGACTACTTGGTCTACACCTACAACCGCTTTCAAGCCTGCCGCTTTGGTTTGGACGGCACCATGGTGCACCCCAAAACCCGCCAAGCCATCGGCATCCGCGAAGACATCCAGCAAACGTTGGAACGCCTCAAGCCCCACGCCGCCGCGCTCAACAGCGAGGCCGCCTTGGACGAAATCGCCCGCGCCACCCGCGAGGGCAACCACGCCACCTACTTGCGCGGCCAATACGCGCAAAGCGGCCAAGTGCCGGGCGTGGTGCAGGCCAGTGTGCGGGCGTTTCGGGGTGCGTCGAACTGAATCAGCGGGCGAACCGCTTGCGAGTCAACGCCAACGCCACCCAAAACGCCACGCCCGCATACGCCGCCAGCACCGCCAGGTGCAGCAGCGGCTGGGTGGGCCATTGGTCCAGGAAGAGGGGGCGCACCAGCGCCACCGCGTTGGCCAGCGGCAGCACTTGGGCGATGGCGGCCACGGTGCTGGGCAGTTGCTCCAGCGGGAAGAACACGCCGCTCAAAAACATCATGGGCGTGAGGAAGAGCGTGAAGTAATAGGTGAAGAAGTCGTAGCCTTTGGCCAGCGCGTTGAAGATCAGCGCGATGCAGCTGAAGGTGATGCCGGTCAGCAGCAGCACGGGCAACACCAGCAAGAGCTTGGGGCTGTGGCTGATGCCCAGCGCCAGCATGACGCACAAAATGGCCGTGACGGTGAAGAGCGACTTGAACGCGGCCCACAGCATTTCGGCCATGACCACGTCGTCGAGCGTGACCGGCGCGTTCATGATGCCGTCCCAGGTTTTTTGCACATGCATGCGCGAAAAGGCGGAATACAGCGCCTCAAAGGTCGCGGCGTTCATGGCGCTCATGCAAATGCTGCCGCTGGCCAAAAACAAGATATAGGGCACCGCAGCGCTGCCACCGTCGGGTGTGCCCATGGTGACGCTGCCCACCAGCGCGCCCATGCCGTAGCCAAAGGCCACGAGCCAGATCAGCGGCTCGGCGATGTTGCCCACCAGGCTGGGAATGGCGAGTTTTCTCCACACCAGCCAGTTGCGCAAAAACACCGGCCACCAGCGCAGCGACAGGCGGGGGGCGGACCAAGGGGATACGGCGTTGGGGTTCATGGTGTCAGGCGTCATCTCGAATTTGTCGGCCGGTCAATTTCAAGAACAGGTCTTCCAAATTGGCCGGGCGGTGCAGGGTGCGCAGTGGGCGTTCGCCCAAGGCGGCCAGCAGCGGGCGGGCGTCGCGGGTGTAGAAAAACACGGTCTCGCCGCTCACCTCTACCCGGCTGGCCAGTGCGCGCAGCGGGGCGTGTGCTTCGTCTTGTGCCAGCGCCAGGGCTCCGTGGCCATACACCTCCACCACGTCGGGCTCCAAGTGTTCGGCGATCAGTTCGCGCGGCTTGCCTTCGGCGATTTTGCGGCCGTGGTCGATCACCAGCAGGCGCGAGCACAGGCGCTCGGCCTCGTCCATGAAGTGGGTGGTGAGCAAAATGCTTTTGCCCTGCTGCAGCAGGCGCTGCAGGCGCTCCCACATGAGGTGGCGCGCTTGCGGGTCCAGGCCGGTGGTGGGCTCGTCGAGCAGCAGCAAGTCGGGGTTGGCCACCAGCGAACGCGCCAGGCTCAGGCGCCGCTTCATGCCGCCCGACAGCTCACCCGGTTTGGCGTCGGCCTTGTGGCTGAGCGCGGCGAACTCCAACAGCTCGGGGATGCGGGCGCGGATGGCGGCGTCTTTCAGGCCAAAGTAGCGGCCATACACCAGCAGGTTCTCGGCGCAGCTGAAGTCGGGGTCGAGCGTGTCGAACTGGCTCACCACACCCAGCCGCGCTTTGATGGCCAGCGCGTCGCGCGGCATCTGCAGGCCAAAAGCGCTCACGTGGCCTTCGTCGGGCACGGTCAGGCCTAGGCACATGCGGATGGTGGTGGTTTT
>CAZNWS010000042.1:0-9283 GCA_964576495.1 uncultured Hydrogenophaga sp.
TGATCGTCGACCTGATCTACGAAGGTGGCATCGCCAACATGAACTACTCGATCTCCAACAACGCGGAGTTCGGTGAGTACGTGACCGGTCCTGAGGTCATCAACGAAGAGTCCCGCAAGGCCATGCGCAACGCTTTGAAGCGCATCCAAAACGGTGACTACGCCAAGATGTTCATCCAAGAAGGCCGTTTGAACTACCCGTCGATGACCGCTCGCCGTCGCAACACCGCCGATCACCAGATCGAAGTGGTGGGTGGCCAACTGCGCGCCATGATGCCTTGGATCGCCAAGAACAAACTGGTGGATCAGACCCGCAACTGATGTCTTCAGGGGTCTTGTACCTCTGTGTGACCAACAAAGCCGCCCTTGGGCGGCTTTTGTTTTGGGCTTTACACTAGAGACCTATGCAAAATTTGCCCGAATCAGACCACAAAGACCCGGTGGATGTGCCCAAGCAGCGCAGCAAAGGCATTTACATGTTGCCCAACATGATCACTTTGGCCGCCTTGTTTGGCGGTTTTTATGCGGTGGTGATGGCCATGAATGGCCGTTACGACCTGGCCACGGTGGCCATTTTTGTGGCCATGGTGCTCGATAGCCTAGACGGGCGGGTGGCGCGCATGACCCATACCCAAAGTGCGTTTGGGGAGCAAATGGATTCCCTCTCGGATATGGTGTCTTTTGGCGCTGCGCCTGCGTTGATTGCCTATGAATGGACCCTGCGCGGCTTGGGCCGCTGGGGATGGATTGCTGCTTTTGTGTACGTGGCATGTGCCGCCCTGCGACTGGCGCGCTTCAATGTGAACACCGGCGTGGTGGACAAACGCTTCTTTCAAGGCCTGCCATCGCCTGCGGCGGCGGCCTTGGTCGCGGGTTTCATCTGGCTCACGACAGAACTTGAAATTCCGGCGGCCGATTTGGCTTGGCCCATGTTTGCTCTAACCTTGTACGCAGGCTTGACCATGGTCACCAACGTGCCCTTTTACAGCTTCAAAGACTACAGCCTCAAGCGCAGTGTGCCCTTCACCGCTATTGTGTTGGTGGCGCTGTTGATAGCCATCATCAATATCCATCCACCCACAGTGCTGTTCGGTATTTTTTTGCTCTATGGCCTTTCGGGGTATGGAGTCTATTTTTGGTTCAAATCCACCGGTCGACCCACCAGTGTCATCAGCACGTCTACTCAAGAGCCTGATGAGCGGGGTATGCACGACTGAATCCTTCTTGAGCTTGCGTCAATCGGCGGGGTGAATTTTTTTAATCGACGTTGCCGCTGTGCTTGTGCTACATTAACTTTCATGAAATTTTTTGCTTTGGCTCTACTATTGCATGTCCAACCGGGGCAGGTTTGGTAACGCGCGAGTCAACCCAACACCACGGCCCGTTTGCCCCAGCAACGGGCCGTTTGTCTTTCTGAGATCCCAAGGAGCTTCAACATGACCGATAAATTGATCATTTTCGACACGACCCTTCGCGATGGTGAACAATCGCCCGGCGCCTCTATGACGAAAGATGAGAAGTTGCGCATCGCGCGCCAACTCGAGCGCTTGCACGTGGATGTGATCGAGGCCGGATTTGCGGCCAGCTCGAATGGCGACTTTGAGTCTGTCAAAGCCATCGCTGACGTCATCAAGGAGTCCACCGTCTGCTCCCTGGCCCGCGCCAATGACCGTGACATTGCTCGTGCGGCCGAGGCGCTCAAAGGCGCTCCGCGCGCCCGCATCCACACCTTCATTGCCACCAGTGCCTTGCACATGGAGAAGAAGTTGCGCATGACGCCCGAGCAGGTGTTAGAACAGGCCAAGCAGTCCGTACGCTTTGCACGAAATTTGGTGGGGGACATTGAGTTCAGCCCTGAAGACGGATACCGAAGCGACGTGGACTTTTTGTGCCGCGTGTTGGAGACGGTGATCGATGAGGGTGCGACCACCTTGAACATCCCCGACACCGTGGGCTATGCCGTGCCCGAGTTGTATGGCAACTTCATCAAAACCCTGCGTGAGCGCATCCCCAACTCCGACAAAGCCATTTGGTCCGTGCATTGCCACAACGACTTGGGCATGGCTGTGGCCAACTCGCTGGCGGGCGTGAAGATCGGTGGCGCTCGGCAGGTGGAGTGCACCATCAATGGATTGGGTGAGCGCGCGGGCAACTGTTCGCTTGAGGAAATCGTCATGGCGATCAAAACCCGCAAAGACTATTTCAATTTGCACGTCGATGTCGACGCCACCCAAATCGTGCCAGCCAGCCGCATGGTTTCGCAGACCACGGGCTTTGTGGTTCAGCCCAACAAAGCCGTGGTGGGCGCCAACGCTTTTGCTCATGCCTCGGGCATTCACCAGGACGGCGTGCTCAAGGCGCGTGACACCTATGAGATCATGCGCGCCGAGGACGTGGGCTGGTCGGCCAACAAAATCGTCTTGGGCAAGCTCAGCGGTCGCAACGCGTTCAAGCAACGCTTAGAAGAGCTGGGTATCCAGATGGAATCCGAAGGCGAAATCAACTCGGCGTTTGCCGCGTTCAAAGAATTGGCCGACCGCAAAAGCGAGATCTTCGACGAAGACATCTTGGCTTTGTGCAGCGATGAGAGTGTGACCGCCGAGAAAGAAAAATACGGCTTGGTGTCGCTGTCCCAACGCAGCGAAACCGGCGAACGCCCCTTCGCTTCGGTGGTGTTCACGGTGGACGGCCAGGAGCGCCGCAGCGAGTCCGACGGCAATGGCCCAGTGGATGCCTCTCTCAAAGCGATCGAAGCCCAAGTCAAGAGTGGGGCTGAGATGGTGCTGTATTCGGTCAATGCCATCACCACCGGCTCCACCGAGAGCCAAGGTGAGGTAACCGTGCGTTTGCAGCACAGCGGTCGGGTGGTCAATGGCGTCGGTGCCGATCCCGATATCGTCGTGGCATCGGCCAAGGCCTATCTCTCGGCGCTCACCAAACTCCACAACAAATCCGATCGTGTGGCGGCACAGGGTTAATCCTTTGGGTGCATCTCGATCACCTACGACCTACAGATTTCAGTCTGGCAAAAACATCAAAACCTGTAGGTGTGTCGAGATTGCCACTTCAACCTTTTGATATTGTTAGATTTTTCTTTTGGGTTTATACTCCACCCCAATAAGTATCGCGGGCGGAGATAAATCCATGGTTTTCAATGACTTGAACGTCATATCTATCAAAAAGTTTCCAGTTTTTTTGGCCATGCTGACCGCCTTGTCGGCCACGCCATGGGTTCACGCCAAGCCCCCGAAGGTTGCAGCAGAAGAGGCTGACAAAGTTCAAAGCCAATCGAGCAAGAAATACGCTCAAGCCAACTCAGCGAAGGTCAAGACCAAGAAGTCGGTCAAACCACCCAAAAAGCGTGTTCAAAGTGCAAAAAAGAGTGGGTCACGCCAATATGTGGTGGCCAAAAAACGTTCAAACGTCCGCCTCAAGGCGCAGGCACCCCGCGTCATCAGCGTGGGGCAGCGCATGGGCTTGCACAGAGTGGACGACCCTTTGAGTTTGTCGGCCAGTGTGGCCTTGGTGGTTGATCAAAGCACCAACGAGGTGTTGTTCAGCAAAAATGACGCCGCTGTCTTGCCCATCGCTTCCCTGACCAAACTCATGACCGGCCTGGTCATTGCGGATGCCCAGTTGCCCCTGGACGAAGAAATCACCATTGCCCGTGCTGACATCGATACCCTCAAAGGCAGTCGTTCGCGACTGGCCATCGGCGCACGTCTCACCCGTGGCGAATTGATGCACTTGTCTTTGATGTCCAGTGAGAACCGTGCGGCCCATGCCTTGGGGCGCACCTACCCTGGTGGTATCGATGAATTTGTTCGACACATGAACCAAAAAGCCAAGGCTTTGGGCATGAACGACTCGTATTTTGTGGACCCCACAGGACTATCCAGCCGCAACCAGTCCAGCGCACGTGACTTGGCCACCTTGGCTGCCGCAGCTTACAACCAGCCCATCATGCGAGAGTTGTCCACATCGCCGGGTTCTCGATTTGCGGTGGGGCGGAAAACCTTGCAATACAACAATTCCAACCGCTTGGTGCGCAGTGACCACTGGGATATCGGTCTGCAAAAAACGGGCTATATCTCTGAGGCGGGTCGTTGTTTGGTGATGCAAGCAACAGTGGCGGGCCGCGATGTCATCATGGTGTTTTTGGACGCCGTCAGCAAAGTGGGCCGCATGCGAGACGCCGAGCGTATTCGCCAATGGATGGAGGCACAAGACAGTGCGACCACCGTTGAGCCAACATCTCACTTGCCACGCGGTTAAATTCAGGCGCGTTAAGGCTTTGACGGATGGCCTGAGGGCGCTCCCAAGGCAGTTGAAATTTCATCGGCGGTGGCCTGCAGTTGTGCCAGCCAGCGCTCATCAATTCGGTCCGCTGGCGCCGAAATGGACAACCCTGCAACCAGGCGTCCTTGATCGTCTCGGATGCCAGCCGCCATGCATCGCACGCCCAATTCCAATTCTTCGTTGTCACGGGCTACGCCAGTTTTTTTGCACAACTGCAACTCCCGCTCCAAAGCGCTGAGCTGGGTCAGGCTGTTGCGTGTATGTCCTGCCAGCCCCGTTCGAGAGGCATAAGCTCGAACTTTGGGCGCTTCATCGTTGGCCAAAAACAACTTGCCCACGGATGTTAGGTGCAAGGGAGCACGACCCCCGATGGCGCGAACCACTTGCATGCCAGAGCGTTCACTAAAAGCACGTTCCACATAAACGATTTCATCGCCTTGACGAACACTCAGGTTCACCGGCTGTTGGATTTGTTTGTGCAGTTCGCGCATCGGGTTGAGTGCCGCGTCCCGCACACTGAGTCGCGCTTTGACCAAGTTACCCAATTCCAAGAGGCGCATGCCCAGTCGGTAGCTGCCCGCTTCAGGGCGATCGACAAACCGGCCAATCGTTAGGTCGTTAAGAATGCGGTGAGCCGTGGAGGGATGCAGTCCCGTTTTTTCGCTGATTTCTTTGAGGGTGACCGCATCTTCCTTGGTGGCCAGCACTTCCAAGAGATGAAACATTCGTTCAATGACTTGAACGGTTGGCGTGGAGGGTAAGGCGTCGTTGCGTTTGGTCATGGTCTTACAGAAACGTTACGCCATTTTATAGCGTGAAATTCGAAGACCCCGATCAGCGCATGTCTTCGCGCAGCCAGACACCGTCGATGCGCTTCTCATTCGGCCGAAATTGCGATTTGTAGGCCATTTTGGGGCTGTGCTCGATCCAGTAACCCAAGTACACAAAAGGCAGTTGCAGTTGCCGGGCTTGTTCGATTTGCCACAAGACGTTGTAGGTGCCGTAGCTGGCTTTGTCGGTCGGTTCATAAAAAGTGTAGACCGCCGACAAGCCCGTGTTGAGCACATCGATCAAGGACACCATCTTGAGCTGATCGGGGCGGCTGTCAGGGCTCTTCGCATAAAAGGCCACCAAACGGGAGTTGACGCGGCTTTGCAGCAAAAACTGGGTGTATTGAGCCTCACTGTCATCATCCATGCCGCCACCAGCGTGGCGGTGGTGCTGGTAACGCAAGTACAAAGCGTAGTGTTCTGGGTCATAACCCAAAGGGCTGATCTGAACCCGCAAATCTTGGTGTTGACGCCAACTGCGGCGTTGGCTTCGGTTGGGTACGAACCGCTCCACCGGCACCCGGATGGGCACACAAGCTTGACAGCCATCGCAGTAGGGACGGTAGGTGAACATGCCGCTGCGGCGAAAACCCGACTGCAAGAGCCCGTCGTAAACCTCGTTGTTGACCATGTGACTGGGCGTGGCCACTTGCGAACGCGCTTGGCGATGGGGCAAGTAGCTGCAGTCGTACGGCGAGGTCGCGTACAGCTGTAAGGCGGGCAGGGGCAAATCGTGGAGCTGGGTCAAAGCAGGTACCGCATAGGCTGGTCAATCTCAGTATAGGAAAGACCAATCGTCGGGTGCAAACACCCAAGGTGGTGCGGGGCTTTGCACGGCCTGGGTCACGTGCTGCACAAAAACGGCCCGCGCGATGGTGTGTGCACCCAAGCTCATGAGGTGGGGTGTTGCCTGTTGGCAGTCGATCAGGGGTATTTCGTGTCTCAGTGACCACGCCACCAGGCCAGCCAAAGCGATCTTGGAGGCATCGCTGCGCCGGCTGAACATCGACTCGCCGAACACCATGCGGCCCAATTGCACCGCGTACAAACCGCCCACACACTCACCGTCCCACCAGGTTTCCACACTGTGAACGCCACCCGCCTGGTGCCAATCCTGGTAGGCCTGCACCATGGAGGGCACGATCCAGGTGCCCGATTGGCCGGGGCGGGGCGTATGCGCGCAGGCTTCGATCACCGCGGGCGTGGCGCTGTCAAAGCGCACCTCCAGTCGTCCGCTGCTCAGACCGGTTTGCAGGGTTTTGCGCAGGGATCGGTGAAGGCGAAAGCGCTTGGGCTCCAACACCAAACGTGGCGAGGTGCTCCACCACAGCACCGGCTGGCCCGGACTGAACCAAGGAAAGATGCCCAAGCGGTAGGCTTGGGTCAAGGTGGGAATATCCAAAACCCCGCCGGCACACAGCAGGCCGGGATAAGGGCTGTCCTCGCCCCACGCGCTGGTCACAGGGGGGAACCGCTCGCCTGGGGCCAGCCAAGGCAGGGGAGAATGGGCTGAGGACATACCCCTATTGTGGTTCAGTCGAATCGGGCTTCGAACCGTTTATGCTCATGGGGTTTTGTTTTTCATTCGGGTTTGATTTTTTTTTACAGGACACACCATGACCGTTCGTTTTCGCACTTGGGGAAGCGTGGCTTTGGCCACTGCTGTTTTGTTGGCTGGACATGCCGCCGCGGCCGATACGGTCAAGGTGGGCCTGCTGAGCACCTTGTCGGGCCCCGGCGCGGCTTTGGGCGTGGACATTCGCGACGGTTTTGCTTTGGGCGTTCAACACAGCGGTGGCAAGTTGGGTGGACTCCAGGCCGAGGTCATCGTGGCCGACGACCAGTTCAACCCTGAGGCCGCACGCCAAACGGCCGAGCGTTTGATCAAGCGCGACAAAGTCGACTTCATGACCGGCGTGGTGTTTTCCAACATCATGTTGGCCGTGGGACAACCCATCTTCCAGTCCAAAACCCCATACATCAGCACCAACGCAGGCCCTTCCCAATACGCGGGTGAGCAGTGCAACCCTTACTTTTTCAACGTGGCTTGGCAAAACGACAACCTGCACGAAGCCGTGGGCAAGACCGTCAAAGACAAAGGCTACAAAAAAGTGGCTTTGTTGGCTCCTAACTACCCCGCCGGTAAAGATGCCTTGACGGGATTTAAACGCTACTACACGGGCCCAGTGGCGGCAGAAATCTACACACCCTTGAGCCAACTCGATTTTGGTGCTGAACTCTCGCAGATCCGTGCTTCGGGTGCCGATGCGCTCTACATCTTCATGCCCGGTGGTTTGGGGGTGAACTTCATCAAACAGTTCGTGGGTGCGGGCTTGGCCAAAGACATGGCGCTGTTCGGCCCAGGCTTTTCGGCCGATGAAGACGTGATCCGTGCCGTGGGTGAACCCATGCTCGGTATGTTCAACACCTCACAGTGGGCGCACGACCTGCCCAACGCCGCCAACCAACGCTTTGTGGCCGACTTCCAAAAAGCCTATGGCCGCATGCCGACACTGTACGCATCACAAGGTTATGACGCGGCCCGTTTGCTCGACGCCGCGGTGCGTGATGTCAAAGGCAATTTGGACAACAAAGAAGCCTTGCTCAAAGCCATCAAAACCGCCCGATTCGATTCGGTGCGTGGCGCTTTCAAATTCAACACCAACCAATTCCCGATCCAGGACTACCACCTGCGTACCATCGTCAAAGATGCCCAAGGCCGCTTGACCAACAAGACGGTGAGCACGGTGTTCAAAAACCACGCCGATGCGTATGTTTCTCAATGCAAGATGCGCTGATCGGGTGAAGTTTTGAATGCGGTGTTGATCGTTGAGCAGCTGCTCAACGGCCTGCAACTGGGCTTGATGCTGTTCTTGCTCGCAGCTGGCTTGACGCTGGTTTTCGGGGTCATGGACATGATCAACTTGGCCCATGGGTCGCTGTACATGGTGGGCGCCTACCTGATCGCGACCTTGACGTCGGCCACGGGCTCTTGGGTGCAAGGTTTGCTGATCGGCATTGTCGCCACCGCGGCATTGGCGGTGGTCTTGGAAATGACGGTTCTGCGCCGTTTGTACCAACGAGATCACCTCTCACAAGTGTTGGGCACCTTCGCGATCTTGCTCATGTGCAACGAAGCCGTGCGCATGATCTGGGGGCCCCAGCCGGTGCCTTTGAACACCCCCCCAGCGTTGTCTGGCCCGGTGGCGTTGTGGCCTGGTCTGATGTACCCGAGCTATCGGTTGTTCATCATCGGTGTGGGTGTGGCGGTGGCGCTGGCTTTGTACTGGGGCGTCACTCGCACGCGCATCGGCATGCAGGTGCGCGCTGGAGCGGCCAACCGTGAAATGGCCATGGCCATGGGCGTGAATGTGCGGCGTTTGTTCACCGGCGTGTTTGCCCTGGGTGCGGCCTTGTGCGCCATCGCGGGCGGCATGTTGGGGCCTTTGCTCTCGGTTCAGGTGGGCATGGGCGAGAACATTTTGATTTTGGCCTTTGTGGTCATTGTCATTGGCGGTATTGGATCGATTCGCGGTGCTTTCTTGGGGGCCTTGTTGGTGGGGTTTGTGGACACCGCCGGGCGCACGCTTTTGCCCATGGGTTTCTCGCTGGTCTTGCCGCCCCAATGGGCCGCGCAAGCCGGGCCGGCCGTGGCGTCCATCTTGATCTATGTATTGATGGCTGCCGTTCTGTTTTGGAAACCCCGGGGCCTGTTCCCCGCGCGCGGATGATGAAACCCAGCGTCTTGGACCACCCTTTGCACTGGCCTTGGGCCCTGCTGGGTTTGTGCTGCTTGGTGGCGTTGCCTTGGGTAGCGCAAGCCTTGGGCGGGGATTTTTACATCACCGTGGCCAGTCGAATTTTGATTTTTGCTTTGGCCGCCACCAGCCTGAATTTGATTTTGGGTTTCGGTGGCATGGTCAGTTTTGGACACGCGGCTTTCATGGGCATTGGCGCTTATGCCGTGGGCATCTTGATGGACGCGGGGTGGTCCTCGGCGGCCGTGTCGTGGCCAGCAGCCATCTTGGCCGCCGCCTTGTTCGCCGCCATCATGGGGGTCATCAGTCTGCGAACCCAAGGGGTGTACTTCATCATGATCACCTTGGCCTTTGCCCAGATGCTCTACTTTTTCATGGTGTCTCTGAAGGCCTATGG
>CAZNWS010000043.1:0-2369 GCA_964576495.1 uncultured Hydrogenophaga sp.
GCTCTTCGGCCAACGACGCGGTCATGTCGGTTTCAATGAAACCGGGGGCCACGCAATTGACGGTGATGCTTCGGCTGCCCAACTCACGCGCCAAGGCGCGGGTCATGCCAGCCACACCCGCCTTGGCCGCGGCGTAGTTGGCTTGGCCGGGGTTACCCGAGGCGCCCACCACACTGGTGATGCTGATGATACGGCCGTAACGCTGTTTCATCATGGGCTTGATGGCGGCGCGGCTCATGCGAAAAACGGCCTTGAGGTTGGTATCGAGCACCGCATCCCAGTCTTCGTCTTTGAGACGCATGGCCAACATATCGCGGGTGATGCCCGCGTTGTTGACCAAGACCTGCAAACCACCATGGGCGGTCACGATCTCATCCATCAGGGCTTGGGCTTGGGTCACGTCGTTGACATCCAAACAAGCTCCACGGCTGCCCGCTGGGGCACCCGCCAAAGCGGCGCTGATCTTGCTGGCGCCATCATCGCTGGTGGCGGTTCCAATGACGATGTAGCCCTGAGCGGCCAGGTTTTGAGCAATGGCGGCCCCAATGCCTCGGGAAGCACCCGTGACCAAGGCGACTTGACCCGATATTTTGATTTCAGACATGGCAATACTTTCTTTTAGGCTGCGACCAAGGCCTGGACCTCAGCCAAGCTCACAGGATCAAACATGGGGGCACCGCTCAGGGCGGGGTCAATGCGCTTGGCCATACCCGCGAGCACTTTGCCAGGTCCACATTCGACCAAGAGAGTCGCACCCCGAGCTTGCATGGCCTTGACACATTCGACCCAACGCACCGGGCCAAACGCTTGTCGGTATAAGGCGTCGCGAATCGCATCGGCATCGGTTTGCACCGCCACATCGATGTTGTTGATCACGGGCATGGCGGGTGGAGCCAACACGGTCTCAGCCAAAGCCAGCTTGAGTTGTTCGGCCGCGGGTTTCATCAGGCTGGAGTGGAAGGGGGCGGACACCGGCAAAGGCAAGGCGCGCTTGGCGCCGTTGGCCTTGAGCACCTCACACGCTTTGTCCACGGCAGCTTTGCTGCCAGCGATCACGGTTTGACCGGGATCGTTGAAGTTCACCGCCTCGACCACCTCGGCGCTGCCAGCACCAAACGCGGCTTGCGCTTGGGCACAACCGGCGATCACGGCCGCCGCATCCAAACCCAAAATGGCGGCCATCGCGCCGGTGCCCACGGGCACGGCCGCCTGCATGGCCGCGGCGCGCAAACGAACCAAAGGGGCCGCCTGGCTCAGCGTCAAGACCTCGGCCGCCACCAAAGCAGAGTACTCACCCAAAGAGTGGCCCGCCACGGCCATGGGCAAAGCCCCGCCCTCGGCGCGCCAGACGCGCCAAGCGGCCACGGCCGCCACCAGCATCACCGGCTGGGTGTTGGTGGTCAAAGCCAACGCTTCCTTGGGGCCTTCATGGATCAACTTGGCCACGTCTTCGTGCAAAGCATCAGAGGCTTCTTGCAGGGTTTGCGCCACCACAGGGTGATCGCCCCAAGCGTCGAGCATGCCGACCGATTGGGAGCCTTGGCCGGGGAAAACAAAAGCAACGTTGTTCATGGAAGTGGTCACGGGAAAACGCTTTCTTAGAAGTTCAACAAAACCGCACCCCAAGTGAAGCCACCGCCCACGCCCTCGAGCATGAGGGTCTGCCCCGCTTGAATGCGGCCATCGCGCACGGCGCAGTCCAAAGCCAATGGGATCGAGGCGGCCGAGGTGTTGCCGTGCTGGTCCACCGTCACTACCACTTTGTCCATAGACAGCTTGAGCTTGCGCGCCGTGCTTTGCATGATGCGGATGTTGGCTTGGTGGGGAATGAGCCAATCGATGTCGGCCTCGGTTTTGCCCGCTTTGAGCAAGACCGCGCGAGCGGCTTCTTCCAGCACGCCCACAGCCAGTTTAAAAACCGCTTGACCGTCCATCTTGAGGGTGGGGTCACCGCTGATCTGACCGCCATTGACGTGGCCAGGCACACACAAGATGCCCGAATGTTGACCATCGGCATGCAAGTCGCTGGCCAAAATGCCTGGGGTTTCGCTGGCCTCCAAGACCACTGCACCCGCGCCGTCACCGAACAACACGCAAGTGGTGCGATCCTTGAAATCCAAAATCCGGGAAAACACCTCGGCACCCACCACCAAAGCTTTGCGGGCACTGCCGTTTTGGATCATGGCGTTGGCCACGGTCAAGGCGTAGACAAAACCACTGCAAACCGCTTGCACATCAAACACCGGGCACCCGCTGATACCCAGCTTGTGCTGCAACAGCGCCGCGGTGGACGGGAACACCATATCGGGTGTGGACGTGGCCACGATGATCAAGTCGATATCGGCGGGAACGGCACCCGCAGCCTGCAT
>CAZNWS010000043.1:2379-9083 GCA_964576495.1 uncultured Hydrogenophaga sp.
CGCGGCGGCAGGCCTGAGCGGCCAAGTCACTGGAAAACTCACCTTCGGCGGCAAAGTGTCGGGCACGGATGCCGGTGCGCTCGACGATCCAGTCGTCACTGGTCTCGATACCTTGAGCGGCCAACTGCTCAACCAAGTCTTGGTTACTCAGGCGGCGGGCGGGCAAACAGCTCCCCGTGCCGGTGATGCGGGCGTGAATGGTCATGGGCAATGGGTTAGGGTCAGGTTCAAGCGTCGGCTGAGGCTTCGGCCATGGCCGCTGCGATCAGAGGCTCGGCATGGGCGATGCGCTCGCGCACATTGCTCAGCAATTGGTTGTGTGCAGCATCATAAGCTCGACCCAGGGCCGTCTCGAACGCAAACGCATCGGCCGAACCGTGGCTTTTGAACACCAAACCACGCAAACCCAACAAAGCCGCGCCGTTGTAGCGGCGGTGATCTACGCGATTTTTAAACGCAGATAACACCGGATAAACCACGAAAGCACCCAATTTGGTGAAAATATTTCTGGAAAACTCTTGCCTCATGAAGCCACTGATCATGCCAGCGAGGCCTTCACCGGTCTTCAGCGCCACGTTGCCCACAAAACCATCACACACCACGATGTCGACCGTGCCGGCAAAAATATCGTTGCCTTCTACGTTTCCGTAAAAATTCAAATCGCCCGATTTCGCCGCATTTCGCAGCAAAATGCCGGCTTTTTTAATGGTTTCATTGCCTTTAATGACTTCCTCACCAATATTGAGAAGCCCCACCGAAGGCGCTGGCTTGCCCGAAATCGCCACGACCAAGGCCGACCCCATGACGGCAAATTGCAACAGATGCTCGGCCGTGCAGTCCACATTGGCGCCCAAATCGAGCACCGTGGTCCCTCCACCTTGGGCGTTGGGCAATTGCGACGCAATGGCGGGGCGATCGATGCCGTCCAAGGTTTTGAGCACGTAACGGGCAATCGCCATCAAAGCCCCCGTATTGCCCGCTGAGACGGCCGCATCGGCCACGCCATCTTTGACTTGGGTGATGGCCACGCGCATGGAGGAGTCTTTTTTCTTGCGCAGAGCGGTTTCCACCGGGTCGTCCATCGCGACCACTTCTGTGGCCTCCACCCACCGGCAGCGAGCGTGGTTGGCCAAAGCCGGAAAGTCTTGAGACAAGTTGGGCAAGCCCACCAACAGCAAACGCGCTTCGGGGTGTTTGTCCAAGAAAGCTTGGCAGGCCGGCAGTGTGGCCGCGGGCCCCACATCACCGCCCATGCAATCAACTGCAATGGTGATCATCTCAACACCTCACAAAGAGGCCCCAGAATGGCGGGCTGAAAATGAAAATGCCCGCGATCAGCGGGCATTTGCCATGGCGCAGGCCCGAAAGCAACCGCGCATTGGCGCAGCCACTGACCGGCCGTTTGCACCATCAGGCTTCGGACTTGTTCTTCAAAACCTGACGGCCACGGTAAAAGCCGTTGGGGCTGATGTGGTGACGCAGGTGAACTTCACCGGTGGTGGGCTCCACGGCGGTGCCTGGGGTGGTCAAGGCATTGTGCGAACGGTGCATGCCACGCTTGGAAGGAGACTTTTTGTTTTGCTGAACGGCCATGATCGGCTCCTGGATTCGGGTAAAAAAACGGCACATTGGGCCAAAGACCCAACGACGAAAAAACATCCTGCGCGCCGGACCCGTGAAATCGTCACTGGCGCAAAGCCTGAGATTATAGCCCGAACGGATCGACTTGGGGACAATGCTGAACTTTAAAGGGCTCAGCGCCTTGTTTTGAGCTGGGCCAGTGCAGCGAATGGGTGCGGACGCTCATCGGGCACCTCCGGGGCATCCTGTTGGGTCACAGATAGTGGGCTTGCGCAAGCCTCATGCATGGCAACCAAAGGCATGGCCATCAACAATTCGTCTTCAATCAGCAACACAACATTGGGGCGAGGCTCCCAAGGCAAGACATCCTCTTCGCAACCGTCGTCTTCCTCGGCGGCTTGGGATTCGGTGGCCACAAAACGGAACCAGCGATCCACCCACAAAGGGGTAACCACACAGGTCAAGCACCGCTGACAGGTCAAGCCCAAAGCCCCTTGAGCCGTCAGGTGCAGCCAGTGTGTGGGCTTGCCCTCGCCCAAGGCGGGGCGAACCTCACCTTGGATGCGCCAGCGCACATGGCCCCAATCCCCTTCCAAGGCCTCTTCGGCCAAGCGGTCAAAGTCCGCCAAGGGCGTGTCTTGGATCATCACCGCGCCGGCCTGGGTGAAGGCCCGTACGTCCAGGCTTTTGGGGTTCCACACGCTGGTGGGATCGGTGGGGGTCAACGCTTGCATGCCGGCAGTGTAAATCAGCCACCGGTTTGCAGACACAATACGGCCCATGAATGCGCCCGCCACCTCCCGCCCCTTGATCTTGGGCTCCACCTCCGTTTACCGCCGCGAACTGCTCAGCCGCTTGCGCCTGCCTTTCACGGTCGAACGCCCCGAGGTCGACGAGACCCCGCAAGCCCACGAAAAACCAGCCGATTTGGCCCTGCGACTGGCGTTGGCCAAAGCACAGGCCGTGGCCGTGCGACACCCCTCGGCGGTGGTGATCGGGAGCGACCAAGTGGCCGACCTGCACGGCGAACCTTTGGGCAAACCGGGCGACCACGCCCGAGCTGTCATTCAATTGCAACGCATGCGCGGCCAAACCGTGGTGTTTCAAACCGCGGTGGCCGTGGTGTGCCAAGCCACGGGGTTTTCGCAAGTGGCGCTGGCGCCGGTGCGGGCGGTGTTTCGATCCCTGAGCGACGAGGCCATTGAGCAGTACCTGCGCGCCGAGACGCCCTACGACTGCGCCGGCAGCGCCAAGAGCGAAGGCTTGGGCATTGCCTTGCTCGAACGCATCGACAACGACGACCCCACCGCCTTGGTGGGCCTGCCCTTGATTCGCACCTGCGAACTGCTGCGCGCCGCTGGCTGCGATTTGTTGTGAGCACCGCCCCACGCTTGAGCACCTTGTATCTGGTGCCAACCCCCCTGGACTTCGGCGTCAACACCGACAGCCCGATCGCGCAACACCTGCCCGATAGCACTTTGCAGGTGGCCGCTGGCCTGCGTCACTGGATCACGGAAAACGCCAAGTCCACACGGGCGTTCTTGAAACGGGTGCAAACCAGTCATGGCCTGGCCGACACCCTGCAAGCTTTGAACATTCAAGAGCTGCCCCGTCACGCTCACAAAAAGGGCGACCACAGCCCCGAGGGCGACGATGCGGCTCAGCTGCGGAGCTTGCTGGCACCAGCCTGTGGCGGACATGACATGGGCTTGGTCAGCGAAGCGGGGATGCCTGCGGTGGCCGATCCGGGAGGGTCGGTCGTGCGCGCAGCACACCGTTTGGGCATACGGGTGGTGCCCTTACAGGGCTCGGTCTCGCTGATGCTGGCCTTGGCCGCCAGTGGACTCAACGGGCAAGACTTCGCGTTCGTGGGCTATGTGCCTCAAGACGCCGGTTTGCGCAGCCAGCGCATCCAAGCGCTCGAGGCCTTGGCCCTCAAGTCCGGGCAAACCCAGTTGATGATTGAAACGCCCTACCGCAACGCCGCCCTGCTCGGGGCCTTGATTCAAACGCTCAAAGGCGAGACGCGCTTGGCGGTGGCGTGCGACATGGGCTTGCCCACCTCAGAGACCCTGAGCGCCAGCGTGCGGGAATGGAAAGCCCATCCGTCTTGGTCGCAGCGCATCGGCAACGACCGACCCGCGGTCTTCATGCTGGGCCGCTGAGTCGTCCCCTCACCCGCCCAAAGCTTGGATGTGCTGGCGCACCGAAGGACCCAACTCGGCATTGGCCAAGGCCATGTCGATGGTGGCTTGTAAAAAACCCTCTTTGCTGCCGCAGTCATAACGGCGGCCTTGGTAGCGCATGGCGTAGACCTTTTCGTTGCCGATCAAAGCCGCGATGCCATCGGTCAATTGAATCTCGCCACCGGCGCCTCGGGGTTGGTGGCGGATGCGTTCGAACACCGACGGACTCAAGATGTAACGACCAGCCACCGCCAAGGTCGACGGGGCTTGATCGGGGTGAGGTTTTTCTACCATGGCAAACACCTCAGCCACGGCCTGGTTCACGCCGCGCACGTCCACCACACCGTAACGACGCGTGTCGGCGCGTGGCACGTCTTGCACGGCCAACACCGTGCCAGGTGAGGCCTCGTAGGCTTGCACCATTTGGGTCAACACCGAAGGACCGCCTCGGGCCTCCAAACCGACCATCAAATCGTCGGCCAAGAGCACCGCAAAAGGCTCATCGCCCACCAATTTCTCGGCACACAAAACCGCGTGCCCCAAACCCAAAGCGCGGGGTTGACGCACGTAGAAACAATCCATGTCATCGGGCTTGATGGCGTTGACCACGTCGAGCAAAGCCTGCTTGCCCGCCGCTTCCAACTCGGCTTCCAACTCATAGGCGGTGTCGAAATGGTCTTCAATGGCGCGCTTGTTGCGACCAGTGACAAAAATCATTTCGCGGATGCCGGCAGCGTAGGCCTCTTCCACGGCGTACTGCATCAGTGGCTTGTCCACCACCGGCAACATTTCTTTCGGAATGGCTTTGGTGGCGGGCAAAAATCGCGTACCCAAACCACCCACCGGAAACACGGCTTTGCGAATCGCGCCCATTTTTAATCTTCCTTACTTTTTTCAATTGCGGTTCAGCGCAAGGTCCAGCCAGAGGCCTTCAAATGCGTGGCCACGCTTTGGCCCATGCTGGCACCGATTTGTTTGGCCAAACGGGTGCTCCAATCTTCACGCTGCGTGTAGTCGACCAGGTCGGGGGCTTTGATCACGTCCCGGGCCACGGTATCCAAATTCGCCAAACCGTCAATCAAACCCAACGCTTGAGCTTTCTGACCGTTCCACACCAAGCCTGTGAAAGTGTCTGGCGTTTCTTGCAAGCGATTGCCTCGACCTTCTCGGACCACACCGATGAACTGCTGATGGATGTCATCGAGCATGGCTTGCACAAAGGCCTGCTGCTTCTCATCGCTGGGACTGAACGGATCCAAAAAGCCTTTGTTTTCACCGGCTGTCATCAATCGACGCTCCACCCCCAGTTTGTCCATCAAACCGGTGAAACCAAAACCGTCCATCAACACGCCAATGCTGCCGACCAAACTGGCCTTATCGGCGTAAATTTCATCAGCCGCCACGGCAATGTAATAGGCTGCCGAAGCACAAGTTTCCTCGACCACCGCATAAACTTTTTTGTCGTGCAGCACCTTGAGCCGACGAATTTCATCGTTGATGATGCCGGCCTGAACCGGGCTGCCACCAGGCGAGTCGATGAGCAACACCACCGCTTGTGCCATGGGTTCTTCGAACGCCGAGCGCAAGGAGCCCACGATGGCCGAAGCATTGGCGTCGGCATCTGAGGCAATCGCACCGCGAATTTCAACCACCGCGGTGTGCGCGGTCATCGGGCCTGTGGGTGCGCTGGGCCCCCACCAGGCCACAGCAGCCACCAAAACCACGACCGTGAGCCAAAAGAATCCCCGGAACCATTGCCAACGCCTGGCCGCTTGACGCTCCCTGACCGAGGCCAAGAGCAAACGCTCCAGCAATTCGCGCTCCCAGCTGGGACGTGGGTTGGTTGGGATACCCGGCTCGCTAGGGGTGAACATCTCTTCGTTGGACATGCTGAGTCTCAAAATTCAAGGGGTTGAAACGGGTATTGTGAACGCCAATGGACCACGCCA
Source organism: uncultured Hydrogenophaga sp. (assembly GCA_964576495.1). Lineage (GTDB taxonomy): Bacteria > Pseudomonadota > Gammaproteobacteria > Burkholderiales > Burkholderiaceae_C > Hydrogenophaga. The sequence goes on from CAZNWS010000043.1 coordinate 8,096, forward strand.
TCGAACTCGCACACCTCCACTGCGATGAGACCACGCTTGCACGGGCCGCCACGGCAAGCGCCACTGTCGGGCTCATAGAGCGCGCCATGGGTCGCGCACACCAGCCAACGCCCTGTGGGATCGAAAAAACGGTCGGGCTGCCAATCCATTTCCATGGCCACATGACTACATCGGTTGAGATAGGCGTGAACGTGTCCTTGGTAACGAACCGCAAACGCACGGCTGGCCAAACCTTGGTGGCGCAAATCAAACGAAACGGCCATACCACCATCGACCAAATCACCGCTGTTGCACAGGGCCACCCACTCACCGTCGTTCATGGGTTGATCAGGCATGGGCGGACAACCAAGCATCCAATTCGGCCACCGAATGCGCGACGAACAAAGGGGCAAAACGTTCAAAGGCGCTGTGTTCGTGTGCGCCGTAGCTCACCCCCACGCATGGACAACCAGCGTTTTGGGCCATGTGTAAGTCATGGGTTGTGTCGCCCACCATCAGGGTGCGCTCGGGCGCCACACCCAACTCATTCATCAGCTCGATCAACATCCGTGGGTCGGGTTTTCCGGCGGTCTCATCGGCGGTGCGCGACGCGTCGAACATGCCTTGCAAGGCCACACTGCGCAAAGTCTCATCCAACCCTCGCCGACTCTTGCCGGTGGCCACAGCCAAGGCGTGGTTGCGCTCTCGCAAGGCCGTGAGCATGGGCAACACACCGTCAAACAAACTCAAATCGTTGTGGTGGGCCAAGTAATGGTGACGGTAACGTTCACCCAACTGGGGGTAACGTTCGGGCGGCACGTCCGGCGCCGCATGGGCCAAGGCCTGCATCAGGCCCATGCCGATGACGTAGCTCGCGGCTTGGTCGGAGGGTTTTTGCCCACCCACATCCACGACCGCCGCTTGGATACACCGGGTGATGATGGCGGTGGAGTCGAACAGCGTGCCGTCCCAATCGAAGGCAATCAAATCAAAACGGCGTGTGTGCATG
>CAZNWS010000044.1:0-3014 GCA_964576495.1 uncultured Hydrogenophaga sp.
CGTCTTGATGTGAGACTCCAAGCCTTCTAAGCCCAAGGCCAACATGCGCTGGGGCGTTGGCGCGACGGCAAACAAGCGGCGCGTGGCCTTGTTCACGCCGACGTCGGTGGCCTGTGCCGAGAGCAAAACCGCGGCCAGCAATTCGAACACGCTCGTATACTCCAACTCGGTGTTGGGCTGCGGGTTGGCCGCTTTGAGGGTGGCAAAGAACGGCTCAATCAATTCTTTTTTCATGCTCTGGATTGTGTCGTATGGCTATCCCTTTTGCCGATCGTTTGAACAACGTTGAAACCTCTGCCATCCGCGAGCTGTTCAAGCTCTTGGGCAAGCCCGGCATCATCAGCTTTGCTGGCGGTTTCCCCGACAGCGCCTTGTTCGACGTCGACGGTATTCGCGAAGCGAGCTTGGCCGCCTTGGCGCAAGAGCCCGGTGCGGCCTTGCAATACGGTGCCACCGAAGGTTATGGGCCCTTGCGCGAGCAAATCGCCGGATTCATGAACAGCAAAGGCGCGACCTTGGCCCCCGAGCAATTGATCGTGACCACGGGCAGCCAGCAAGCGCTGGACTTGTTGGGCAAGACCTTGGTCGGCCCCGGCGACAAGGTCATCGTCGAAGGCCCCACGTTCCTTGCCACCATCCAATGCTTCCGTTTGTACGGAGCCGAGCTCATCAGCGCGCCCTTGGACGAAGAGGGCGTGGACGTGGATCGCTTGGAGCGCCTCATCGTGGAGCACAGCCCAAAGTTCGTTTACCTGATCCCCACCTTCGGCAACCCCAGCGGTCGCATGCTCGGCTTGGCGCGTCGCCGCCGCTTGCTGGAGCTGGCCGTTCAATACAACACCATCTTGGTCGAGGACGATCCCTATGGCGATTTGTATTTTGGTGATGCGCCGCCCCCCAGTCTCTTGGCCCTGAGCCCCAGCGTGCCCGGCAGTGCCGACCTGTTGGTGCATTGCGGCTCGCTGTCCAAGGTGTTGTCGCCAGGTTTGCGCGTGGGTTGGATGGTCGCGCCGGCCGAGCTCTTGGCCAAAGCCACCATGTGCAAACAGTTCAGCGACGCCAACACCAGCACCTATGCGCAAGCCGTGGCCGCCCAGTACCTGAAGTCCGGCCGCATGCCCGAGACCTTGGCCAAGGTTCGCCGGGTTTACGCTGAGCGGGCCCAAGCCATGTCAGCAGCTTTGCGTCAAAACTTGGGTCAGCAAGTGTCTTTTGTAGAGCCGCAAGGCGGTTTGTTCATTTGGGCCCGCTTGACCGGGGCCGATGGCGGTCCCACTGATGGGGCGGCGTTTTCCAAACGCGCGGTGGAGCAGGGCGTGGCGTTTGTGCCAGGTGCTCCATTTTTTGCCAACAACCCCGATCACGCCACCTTCCGCATGAGCTTTGCCACCGTGGGTATGGAGAAAATCCAAGAAGGCGTTCAGCGACTCGTCAAGGCCTTGAATTGACGTTGCTCATCGGTGGCTCGATGGGCAAGACGCGCCGAGCACCGTTGAAGCGGGTTCGCCAATAAGAACTGTTCAAACCCTCAATGCGTACCTGAGCGCCCGGTCTCGGCGCGTGGATGAACCGTCCTTCGCCCAAGTAAATGCCCACGTGACTGAAGGCGCGACGCAAGGTGTTGAAAAACACCAAGTCGCCCGGTTGCAAGTCGGCGCGGTCAATTTCCACGGTGGCATGGGCTTGCTCATAAGCGCTGCGAGGCAGGGTGATGCCCTCGGCCTGCTCAAACACCGCTTTCACAAAACCGCTGCAATCGAGACCGGTTTCCCCCGTGTTGCCACCGCGCACATAGGGCGTGCCGATGTAGCCCATGGCATCGAGCAGCAACGCGCTGCGCTCGGGTGCTTGCGGCACGCTCGCCGTTTGAAACGGCAATTGGGCACAAGCTTGCAGAGACAAGCAAACGCTAAAGAGGAAGGGTAAGCAGCGCATGGCGTGCAACGATAATGCATTTTCAGATCAATGCCCTCATAGGAACGCCCGATGCTGCTCGACGCCGACGAATCCCAACTGGTTTTGGTGGATTACCAAACCAAACTCATGCCCGCCATTCACGAGGGCCATCAGGCCCTGGCCAACGCCATCCGCTTGGCCCAGTTCGCACAAATGGTGGGCGTGCCGGTCTGGGGCACCGAACAAAACCCCGACAAGCTTGGCCCGAACGACCCCGCGCTGCGCGCCCTGTGCCAACGCACCCTGACCAAAATGCACTTCAGCGCCGCCGCCGACGGCTTGGTCGATTGGCTTCGACCACCGGCACGACCACCTGCAGGCAACGCCCGCAGCTTACCCAAGCATTTGCAAAAGCCCGCCTCGGCCGGCCCGGAGCGCCCAACGATCGTCATTGCTGGTTGCGAGGCCCACGTGTGTCTGCTGCAAACCGCCTTGGAGTTGTTGGAGCAAGAGTTGGACGTGTGGGTCGTCACCGACGCCTGCAGTTCGCGCACCGAACGCAACCGCGACGCCGCGTTTGATCGTTTGGCGGGTGCCGGTGCTGAACTGGTCACGACCGAGATGGTGGCGTTTGAGTGGTTACGCACCTGCGAGCACGACGCGTTTCGTGACGCCTTGAAACTGATCAAATAAAGCTTTCACGCCAGCCGCTTCGCCGCGATATTTGTGTCAGTCTGTCGCAAGTCTGGGGTTCATAATTATGAATTCAGTTTATTACCCAGTCCGCGCCACCTCAGGAGACTTGCATGACGCAAAACGCCGGCTACGCCGCCTTCCACGATCGTTCTATCAAGGACCGCGACGCATTTTGGGGCGAACAAGCCCAACGCATCGAGTGGAAAAAGCCGTTTGATCGCGTTTGCAACTACGACAACCCGCCATTTGCCCGCTGGTTCGAAGGGGGGCTGACCAACCTGTGTCACAACGCGGTGGATCGCCACCTCAAAGACCGCGCCGACCAAGCCGCGTTGATCTTCGTCTCCACGGAGACCAACCAAGAACACACCTACACCTTTCGCGAACTGCACGAAGAAGTGCAGCGCATGGCGGCGATTTTG
>CAZNWS010000044.1:3024-6254 GCA_964576495.1 uncultured Hydrogenophaga sp.
CTCCTTGGCCACCCGCATCGAAGACGCGTCGCCCAAGGTCATCATCAGCGCCGATGCCGGTTCGCGCGGTGGTAAAGCCGTTTCCTATAAACCACTGCTTGATGAGGCCATTGAGCTCTCCGCACACAAGCCCGCCCATGTGATCATGGTGGACCGCCAGCTGGTCGCTTTTACGCCCGTGGCTGGCCGCGACGTCGACTACGCCACCGAGCGTGCCAAGCACATGAATGCGGTCGTGCCTTGTGAGTGGGTCGACTCCACCCACCCCAGCTACACCCTCTACACCTCGGGCACCACCGGCAAACCCAAAGGCGTGCAGCGCGACACCGGCGGCTACACCGTGGCCTTGGCCGCCAGCATCCCCAACATCTACCAAGGCAAGCCGGGCGAGACCTTCTTTTGCACCAGCGACATCGGTTGGGTCGTGGGCCACAGCTACATCATTTACGGCCCCCTGATCGGCGGCATGGCCACCATCATGTACGAAGGCCTGCCGATCCGCCCCGACGGCGGCATCTGGTGGAGCTTGGTCGAGAAATACAAAGTCTCGGTCATGTTCAGCGCCCCCACGGCCATCCGTGTGCTCAAAAAACAAGACCCCGCCTTGCTGACCAAGTACGACCTGTCGTCGCTCAAAGCTTTGTTCTTGGCCGGTGAGCCGCTGGACGAGCCCACCGCCAAGTGGATTTCCGAAGGCCTCAATGGCAAAGCCATCATCGACAACTACTGGCAAACCGAAACCGGCTGGCCCATCCTGACCATCTGCAATGGCGTGGAAAAAGCCCCGAGCAAGTTCGGCTCCCCGGGTAAAGCGGTCTACGGCTACAACGTCAAACTCGTCGACGACCAAACCGGTGAAGAGCTGACCGGCGCCAACCAAAAAGGCGTGTTGACCATCGAAGGCCCACTGCCACCGGGCAACTTGCAAACCGTCTGGGGCGATGACAACCGTTTCGTCAACACCTACTGGAAGAGCGTGCCCAACAAGCTGGTGTACAGCACCTTCGACTGGGCGGTGCGAGACGAGGACGGCTACTACTTCATCTTGGGCCGCACCGACGATGTCATCAATGTTGCAGGGCACCGCCTGGGCACGCGTGAGATTGAAGAGGCCATCCAGGCGCACAAGAATGTGGCTGAGGTCGCAGTCGTCGGCGTCGCCGATGCCCTCAAAGGGCAGATGCCCATGGCTTTTGCCGTGCTGAAGGACACGTCAATGCTCGCAACGCCAGAGGGTGAAAAGGCCGAAGAGAAGGCAATCATGGCAACGGTCGATCGCGAGATCGGCGCAATCGCGCGGCCATCACGTATTCACTTTGTGACCCTACTGCCCAAAACGCGCTCTGGAAAGCTCTTGCGTCGTGCAATGCAGGCTCTAGCGGAAGGAAAGGACCCTGGCGACATGACGACCCTTGAGGACCCGAGCGCGCTCGATCAGATCAAGCGCGCGCTGGGACTTTAGGAACAGCGGGAACAGCGCGGCTTCAATTAAAGAAGTCGCGCACCTTTTCCATCCAGCTCTTGCTCTGAGGGCTGTGGCGATCACCACCCTCCTCGAGCGAAGCCTCAAAGTCCTCCAGAATCTTGCGCTGCCGATCATTGAGCTTGACAGGCGTTTCGACCACCACATGGCAGTAGAGATCACCCGCAACACTGGAGCGGACATTCCGAATCCCTTTTCCGCGCAAGCGAAAGGTCTTGCCAGTCTGTGTCCCCTCAGGCAAATCAAAGCTCGCCTTGCCGTTCAGTGTGGGGACGTCAATGGAGCCTCCCAGCGCCGCACGCGCAAAACTCACGGGGACCTCGCAATGCAGGTCATCACCCTCTCGCTGAAAAACGCGATGCGGCTTGATTGAGACCTCCACATAGAGGTCACCTGATGGTCCGCCATTCAGGCCGGGTTCACCATTGCCACTGGAGCGAATGCGCATACCGTCATCGATGCCAGCAGGAATCTTGACCTCGAGCGTTTTCTGTTTGCGAATACGGCCAACACCATCACAGGCTGAGCACGGATTGGGAATGGTCTTCCCAGACCCACGGCAGGACGGGCAGGTCTGTTGAATGCTAAAGAACCCTTGCTGCATCCGGACCTGACCCTGGCCACCGCAGGTCTTACAAGTCTCGGCCTTGGTACCTGGCTTTGCACCTGTTCCATCACAAGTGTCGCAGGTCTCCCAACTCGGCACCTTGATCTCCGTGGTGAACCCAGCCGCAGCCTGTTCGAGCGTGATCTCCATGGAATAGCGAAGGTCGCTACCACGATAGACATTGCTGCGGCCACCACCGCCGCGGCCCGCGGCACCCCCAAAAATATCGCCAAAGATGTCACCAAAGGCGTCGGAGAAATTACCAAAGCCTTGCCCTCCGGCGCCTCCTCCAGCATTCGGGTCGACGCCGGCATGCCCGAAGCGATCGTACGCCGCGCGCTTGTCGGGGTCGGTGAGCATCTCGTAGGCCTCTTTCGCCTCCTTGAACTTCTCTTCGGCCGCAGCATCCCCCGGATTTCGGTCCGGGTGATGCTTCATCGCGAGCTTGCGGTACGCCTTCTTGAGCTCATCGTCGGAGGCATTCTTCGCAACCCCCAATACCTCGTAGTAATCGCGCTTGGACATTTAATCGCGCTTCACTTCCTTGAACTCCGCATCGACATCGTCTTCGGCGCCCGCGTCGGCTGACCCTGAGCCCGATGCGCCACCTGCTGCACCTGTCCCTGCCGCACCCGCGGCAGCCTGTGCCTCGGCGTACACCTTCTCGCCCAAGGTCTGAGAGGCCTTCATCAGGTTATCGGTCTTGGTCTCAATCGCATCCTTGTCTTCCCCTGAGAGAACCGCCTCAAGCTCCTTGATGGCCTCCTCCACCTTGGCCTTCTCGTCAGCAGAGAGCTTGCTGCCATGCTCATCAAGCGACTTCTTCACGGAGTGAACCATGGCCTCGCCCGCGTTTCGCGCCTGCACCAGCTCAACCCGCTGCTTATCGGACTCTGCATTGGCCTCCGCGTCTGCGACCATCTTCTTGATCTCATCATCTGAGAGGCCTGAGTTCGCCTTGATGGTGATCTTGTTCTCTTTGCCTGTGGCCTTGTCCTTTGCAGAGACATGCAGAATGCCGTTTGCATCAATGTCAAAGGTCACCTCGATTTGCGGGGTGCCACGCGGCGACGGCGGAATGCCCTCTAGGTTGAACTCACCCAGCATCTTGTTGGCATTAGCCAATTCACGCTCGCCCTG
>CAZNWS010000044.1:6264-9054 GCA_964576495.1 uncultured Hydrogenophaga sp.
CTCGGCCGTCGAGAAGACCTGCGAGAACTTGGTCGGGATGGTGGTGTTCTTCTGAATCATCTTGGTCATCACGCCGCCGAGGGTCTCAATGCCCAGGGAGAGTGGCGTGACATCGAGCAGCAGCACATCCTTGCGGTCACCTGATAGCACCGAACCTTGAATGGCCGCCCCTACAGCAACGGCTTCGTCCGGGTTCACATCCTTGCGAGGCTCTTTGCCGAAGAAGGCTTTCACGGCATCTTGAACCTTAGGCATGCGGGTCATACCGCCAACCAGGATGACGTCGTCAATTTGACCTGCAGAGAGCCCCGCATCCTTGAGCGCTACTTTGCAAGGCTCAATCGTGCGGCTGATGAGGTCATCGACCAAGGACTCGAGCTTGGCCCTGGTGAGCTTAAAGGTCAGGTGTACCGGCGCTCCATTGGCCATTGCAATGTAGGGCTCATTGAGCTCTGTTTGCTGGCTGGAGGAAAGCTCAATTTTCGCGCGTTCAGCAGCTGCCTTAATGCGCTGCAGAGCGATGGGATCCTTCGAGAGGTCCACCCCATTGATCTTCTTGAACTCATCAATGATGTGATCAATGATGCGCTGATCGAAGTCCTCGCCCCCCAAGAACGTATCGCCATTGGTCGAGAGCACTTCGAACTGCTTTTCGCCATCGACATCGGCAATCTCGATAATGGAGACATCGAACGTGCCACCACCAAGGTCATACACAGCCACCTTGCGGTCCCGTCCATCGGCCTTATCCAGACCAAACGCCAATGCGGCTGCCGTGGGCTCGTTGATGATCCGCTTCACATCGAGGCCCGCAATCCGGCCAGCATCCTTTGTGGCCTGACGCTGGGCGTCATTAAAGTAGGCGGGCACCGTGATCACGGCCTCCGTCACTTCATGCCCGAGGTAGTCCTCCGCGGTCTTCTTCATCTTGCGCAACACCTCGGCAGAGACCTGGGGCGGCGCGAGCTTTTTGTCCCGCACACCAACCCATGCATCGCCATTCTCGGCCTTTGCAATTTGGAAAGGCATGAGGTCGATGTCTTTTTGAACCTCTTTGTCCGTGAACTTTCGACCGATCAGTCGCTTGACTGCGTACAGCGTGTTTCGGGGATTTGTAACGGCCTGACGCTTAGCAGGTGCTCCCACCAGAATCTCGCCGTCTTCCATGTAAGCAATGATGGACGGCGTGGTGCGGGCGCCCTCACTGTTCTCGATGACCTTGGGTTGGCCCGCGTCCATAATGGCTACGCATGAGTTCGTCGTGCCGAGGTCAATTCCAATAATCTTTGCCATATGCTTGTCCTTTGTTAAATCGTTGCAGTTGGTTCAAAGCTGGGGGCTGCACCGAACAATTTCAAGTACACCCCGTGCGATCGTGACGTTGCGTCGCTGTTGGCCCCCTACTGGGCGACAACCACCAATGCTGGGCGAAGCACGCGCTCTCCGATCAGGTAGCCCTTTTGCATGACCGCCACTATGTGACCACTGGCGACAGGCGGCTGGGCAGTGGCTCCATCAACCATCGATACAGCCTGATGGTGGTTCGGATTGAATTTCTCACCGGCGGGGTTTATGGACTTAAGCCGGCCCCGCTCAAAGGCCTGCTGGAGCTGTCTAAGGGTGAGCTCTACACCACCGCGAAGGCCCTCGAGCGTTTGATCGGGCAAACTCAACGCTGTTTCCATACTGTCAGCCACCGGGAGCATCGCCTCTGCGAACGTCTCGATTGCGAACTTGCTTGCGTTTGAGAGCTCAGTGGCGTGGCGTCTACGCATGTTCTCGATCTCAGCAGCCAGTCGCATCAGTTGGTCTTCGCGCTCGGCCAGCTTCGCCTGAAGGGACGAAATCGTCTCGGCGTGCTCCGCCTCACCTGAAGCCTCAGGTACGGAGCCAGACTCAGGGGTGCTCGCTGGTTCAGGGGAAGCAGTTGAGGCAGCCTGTGAGGCCAGCACCTCAGCCGCCGTGGGCGGGTGTTCTCCGGGAGTTTGAGACATGCGACTTCTCCAAAAATAAGTTGCTTGAAGGCGTAGTTGGGGGCAATCGAGAAGATTTCAAGTCCCCCCACCCAGGGCAAGCTGAAACCTTTTCTTCACTCAAATGTCATGGCTTTGTCTTTTTTGACGCCTACTGTGCGGCGGTGCACATCCTAACGGTCACCGACGCCTGGGAACCCCAAGTCAATGGGGTCGTGAGAACCATCCAGGCGACGAACCGTGTTTTAGAGGATTGGGGCCACCAGACAAGCCTCATCACCCCACTCGACTTCAAGACGGTTCCTTGCCCGACCTACCCTGAGATTCGGCTGGCGCTCTTCCCGGGCGCTTACATCCGTGATCGTATTCTCAAGACACGCCCAGATGCGATTCACATTGCCACAGAGGGGCCATTGGGTTGGGCCGCGCGTGCATTCTGCAGACGCACTGGCATTCCCTTTGTAACGGCGTACCACACGCGTTTTCCGGAGTATGTCCACGCGCGTTCCCGAGTCCCGCTCGGTCTCACCTACGGGCTGTTCCGATACTTCCACAATGCGGCCGCGACCGTGCTTGCGCCGACGCCGGCCATTATTCGCGATCTCGAGGCGAGAGGCTTTCGCCAGGTTCGCTTTTGGTCTCGAGGCGTGAATCACGCCATCTTCAAGCCATCCGAGCCCCGCCCAGTTGAGGACAAAAAGCCTCCTGTCTTCCTGTTTGTCGGCCGCGTGGCCATCGAGAAGAACATTCAGGCCTTCCTCGACCTGGACCTCCCAGGAGAGAAGTGGGTAGCCGGAGAGGGTCCCTCGCTTGAGGG
>CAZNWS010000045.1:0-9032 GCA_964576495.1 uncultured Hydrogenophaga sp.
TTACGACGATATGGAGCACCTGCGCAAGGGCGCACCGTCCATGGGCGCCTTTATCGGCCGTTATGCAGGGCGCATTGCCCATGCGGCCTACGACTGGCAGGGCCAGCATTGGACCTTGGGGGCCAACGACGGACCCCACAGCCTGCATGGTGGCCCAGCGGGGTCGAGGTTTCGTGTGTTCAAGGTTTTAAGCCACACGCCCTCCCATTTGGCATTGGGCCTGCGCTTCGCCCATGAATGGGACGGTCACCCTGGCGATTTGGACTTGACGGTGATGTACCGTTGGTCGGACGAAGGTGGTTTGATCATCGAACACCGGGTCGTGTCGGTGTCTGGACCGCCGTCGCCGATCAGTTGCACGCCCCACCTGTTTTTTAATTTGAGCGGTGAGGCCACGATCGATGACCACACCTTATGGGTGGATCATGTTTCGGTGCTCAGCCTGAACGATCAATCGGTCGCCACAGGGCAGCGTCAACCCGTGGCGTCGTTCGCTGGACATTTGCGATCGCCACGCCGCCTGGGCGATGGCCCTGCGTGGGACCACCCGCTGGAGCTCGCGCCAACACCAAGCGGCAGTTCGATGCGTCGCGTGGCACGACTCGAGTCGGCCAGCACCAACATGGGCTTAGACGTTTGGACGACCGAGCCGGTGCTGCAGGTGTACACCGCTGACAGCCTGGGCAGGGACACCCCCGATGTGGGCAAAGCGGGTCGCATCCACCGCCCCCGATCGGCCGTTTGCTTGGAGCCGCAGCAATATCCGAATGCCATGAATTGTCCTGACTTCCCTGTGGCTTGGGTGGGCCCTGGCAGACCGTTTCACGCGTGCACCGAATACCGATGCATGGCGTCGCTTTAAAAAGCCAACACCTCCACCACGGGGTCGTCGTGACGGGGCACCGAACCCGAAGGCGCAGCCGCCACGGGAATAAGGGCACCACCCACCACGAACAAAGGCAGCTGGTGTGGTTCGGCCGAGACCATGTGGGTTTGGCCGCCGGCGAAGCGCTCACGGGTGTGAAAATCGAACCAGTGCTGGCCTGCACCCAAGTCGGGCAAATAGACTTCGCGTGTGCGGGCGCCGGGCACGACGACCGGGGCCACCAAAAGGTCCGAACCCAGCATGAAATCGTCGCAGTCTTCTAGGCAACGCACATCGTTGGGGAAGTTGTAGAACGTGGGCCGAATGATGGGCACGGCATCGCGGCTGGCAGCCTCAAAACAAGCCCACAGATAAGGCATGAGCCGGTAGCGCAACTCAATGGCCTGTCGCACCCCATCGGTGACTGAGGGATGCATCCACGGCACGTTACTCACGTTGCCGGGTTTCCAAGAGTTCATGACCATGCGTGGGTTGAGCGAGCACGCCTGAACCCAACGCAAAAACAGCTCGGGATCCGGCAAAGGGCCATAAAAGCCACCGACATCGTGTCCTACGTTGAACAGACCCGATAAGCTCATTTGCAAGCCGGTGCGGATATTCCATTTCAGCGTGTCCCAGCTGGTGGTGTTGTCGCCTGACCAAGTTTGTGCGTAGCGCTGAATGCCCGGAGGGCCGGCGCGTGTGACGGTGAAGGCATGGTCTTCTGAGTTGTGTTGACGTTGCCAATTGAGCTGAGCCTCAAACGTGCTGCGCGTCATCAACAAGGCGTGCAAGGGCCGTGATCGGTGAATGGGTATGGGCTGTCCAAAACCCGCACTGATGGCGTCTTCGGCGGCGATGGCGTATTCGTTGTTGTCGTTCCAACCGATTTCAATGCCCTTTTCAAGGATTTGTTCCCGCAGCTGCGATTGCCACCAAGCAACGGCTTGGGGCTTGGTGAAATCCAAGTGGGCGCCTTGACCGTCCCAATAGGGCTCGATGACCGGTGCTTGCGTGTCTTCGTGTTCGACGAACGCATGTTCGCTGGTGAGGGTTGAAAAAGCTGGGTGGTCGTCCAACAAACACGGCTTGAGGTTGGCCACCAAGCGCATCCCCGCCGCATGAAATTTGGCGTTCAGTGTTACCGGGTCGGGAAACTTGCTGGCGTTCCACGTGAACACGTAGCGTTGCTTGCCGCGGCTGGAATAGCCCGATCCGTAGTGGAACGAAGAAATGGGGATGCGGTGCTCTTGGCACTCATCGATGAAACGATCGAGTTGCTGCTGCGCATCGGGGGCATCGGCCAAACCCATGGCGGTTTGAGCAAAGCCCAAGGTCCAGCGGGGCGGCAAGTGGGTACCACCGATCAAACGCACAAATTGGGTGATGACCTCACCCGGTGTTTGGCCCACCATGATGTAGCAGTCCAAGTCGCCATCGTCGATGTCCACGCTACGGAACAGGCCGTGGTAGTTGTCGTGTTCACACCCCAAGTCAAACGTGCAGGCCGACAAGGTGTCGTAGTAGGTTCCAACCCATTGGCCCTGCAAGGTGCGCGTGAGGACGAAGGGCCAATGTTTGTAGAGCGGGTCACCGCTCTTGGGGTCGTAGCCGATGGAGTCCTGGCCCAAACAGCGCAGGCGCCGACCGTGCAGGTTCAAGGGCCCGGTTTTGTCACCCAGGCCAAAGTAATGCTCGCCCACTTGTCGCACCACGCTGTGGCGAACCAATCCGGTTCGATGTTCGTCCAAATAAGCGCTGGTGGTTCGGTCTTCCATCAGCACCGAACCCTGACTGGGTTCGGACCAGATGAGCCGCACAGCACGGTTGGGGCCGGCTTCCATTTGAACCTGTAGCCGATCCGTACCGATTTGTTGGCCCTGCACCTGTAGGCTGGGGCGGTCAAAGCCCGTCAAACTCTCGCGCAAACGGCCTTCCCAAGGCACATCACCCTGACCCAGAGGGGCGATGGCCCACGTGCGGGGTTCGCGAAAACCATCCGTGGGGACCCAAGTCACCCGGGCCATGGTGGTGGAGAGAAAGGTCACGCGCAGTTGACCACCTGAACTCAAGTTTGCGTGCGCGTCGGACGTTTCGCCTTGGGGATGGATCGACCAGGCCGATGATGCAATCGGCTTCATGCGCGCGCTTCCTCGATGCGCAGGCCTTGTGCGTCGAAGGCGTGGATATGTTCAAGGTCGGCGCGAATGGCCAGCGTTTGTCCATTGTGGATGGCGTGTTCACCATTGACCAAGATTTCCAAGCGGTGATCTTCGCCCAGGCGGGCTTGAACCAAACGCTGAGCACCCATGTATTCCGAAGCCACAACTTGAACGCTCAAACCTTGCCCTGTTTCGCACAGCTGCCAGTGCTCCGGACGGATGCCCACTTGGTCGGTGTGCTTGGGCAAACCTTGGGTCAATCCAGGCGCTGTACCCAAAGCTGAGAATGGCAAGAAATTCATGCGTGGGCTGCCGATGAACCCTGCCACGAAAGTGTTGCAGGGTTTTTGGTAGAGTGCCTCAGGGCTGCCCACTTGTTCGACTCGGCCAGCGCGCAAGACAACGATTTTGTCTGCCATGGTCATCGCCTCGACTTGATCGTGCGTGACGTAAATCATGGTCGACTTCAGGCGCTGATGCAGTTCGCGCAACTCGGTTCGCATCGACACGCGAAGTTCGGCATCCAAGTTGGACAAAGGTTCGTCGAACAGGAAAATTTTGGGGTTGCGCACGATGGCGCGGCCGATGGCCACCCGCTGACGCTGACCGCCCGAGAGTTGGGTGGGCCGACGCTGTAACAGTTCGTCCAAGCGCAGCATGGTTGCGGCCTCTTGGACTTTGTGTTCGATCTCGGTTTTGGGTACTTTGGCATTTTCCAAGCCGAAGGCCATGTTGGCGTACACCGTCATGTGGGGGTACAAGGCATAGGACTGGAACACCATGGCGCAGCCACGATCGGCCGCACCGATGTCGTTGACTTCGGTGCCATCGATCAGGATTTGGCCACTGGTGGGTTCGTCCAAACCTGCGATCATGCGCAGCAAAGTGGATTTGCCGCAGCCTGAGGGCCCCACAAAGACCACGAACTCGCCGTCTTGGACATCCAAGTCCACGCCGTGGATGACCCGGGTTTGCTCAAATTGTTTGTGAATGGATTGAAGGGTGAGGGTTGACACGAGAAGGTCCAATCGAACAAAGGGTTACTTCACACCCGCACCGGCAATGCCGGTCGTGATGTAGCGTTGCAGGAAGGCAAATACCAAGGTCACGGGCAGTAAGGTGATGACCGTCATGGCCAACAGGTAATGCCATTGGGTGTTGAGTTCACCTTGGAAAGAATTCAATGCCAGCTGCAGCGTGAAAAATTCGTTTTGTGACAGCACGATCAACGGCAAGAGGAAATCATTCCAGCGCCACATCACCGAGAAAATGGCCAATACCGCCAAGGCCGGTGCCGACAAGGGCAAAACGATGCGCCAGTAAATGCGCCATTCGCTGGCGTGGTCCATGCGCGCAGCCTCGAGCAACTCGTCGGGAATGGTCAGCATGTATTGCCGCAACAAAAAGACGCCCGTGGGGGTGGCGACCGCAGGCAAGATCACCCCCCACAAACTGTTGAGCAAGCCGACTTGGTTGATGACCAAAAACACCGGCACCAAGATGATCGTGGGTGGAATCATCAGGGTGGCGATGATCAAGAGGAAAACGGTTTTCTGACCTTTGAAGCGGTACTTCGACAAAGCAAACGCTGCCATGGAGTTGAACAACAAGGTCAGGGCGGTGGCCACCACCGTGATGAAAACGCTGTTCCACAGGTAAGTGCCGAAGCTGAATTTGTCGAACAGATCGGTGTAGTTGTTCCAAGCCCATTTGAGTTCATTGACGGGTTGACGTTGGTTGATGTTCACCGATATGCGTTCATCGGGGGCAGCAGGATCGACCATATTGGCTTTGATGCCGATGCGGTTGACTTGTGCGAGTTCACGTTGGCGCCCATCTTCCATCGTCACCAAAAACAAGGGCAAGGGTTTTTCGTGTCCGGGGACCGAAATGGATTTTTGGGCATAAGGCAAAAAACTGGGGGGAAATTGCGCAATGGCCGCCTCGGTTTTGAACGACGACATCACCAGCCAAAGCACCGGTGCGAACATCGTGAACAGGCCTACCACCAGATACAGGTAGGTCACGGTGTCGGTCCAATGCAAACGGTGCCGGCCTCGGGTCTTGAAGAGGAAGTTCATCCAGCTCATGTCAACGCGCCTTTTGTCCAAGTTCGCTCGCGCGCGTCAATCGCAACTGCGCAAGTGTGAGCACAATCAAAAACACAGCCAAGGCCAAAGAGGCAGCTGCGGCCAAGCCGTACAAGTGAATTTGCTCAGCAAAACCGGTTTGGTAGATGAATTGAACGATGAAGGTGGTCGCTGAACCTGGCCCCCCACCCGTCAAAACAAAAACTTCATCAAAAACTTGGACAGCGCGAATGGCCGCCAACACCAGCACGACCACCAAATTGGGCAGCAACAAGGGCAGGGTGATGCGACTCAAGGTGCGCCAAGGCGAAGCTCGGTCCATTTCCGCGGCTTCATACAGGTCTTTGGGAATGGCTTGCAAGCCGGCCAACAAAATCAGGGTGTAGAAGCCCATGTGTGCCCAAATGGACACGAACACCGACCAGAAAAACGCCCAGCCGGCCTCGGTCAGCCACTCGATGGGTGTGGCGTCCAGGGCCACCAAGCCAGCGTTGAATGCGCCTTGGCTTTGCAGCAACCATTTCCAAATCAGGGCCACGACCACCGGTGACAAAAGCACAGGGTAGAAGAACACCCCGCGCCAGAAACCACGACCGATGATTTTTCGGTTCAACACCAAGGCGGTGATCAGGGCAAACAACACCATCAGCCCCACTTGGATCAAGCTGAACTTCAAGGTATTGCCCATGGCGCGCCAAAAAATATCTTTTCTGCAAGTGGATAAATCGCCGTAATTGCCGCACTCAAACAGAATTTGAAAGTTCTCCGCGCCTGTGAACGGGCGATCCCAGGGCATCAAATTCACGCCCCCCGTGGTGGCGTAGACCACGTTGATGAGGATCGGCAAAAAGCAAAACAAGCCAAAGACAATCAGGTTGGGCGCAACGAACAACCAGCCCAAGCGATGCAAGCCCAGCCAACGTTGGCCCCAGCGGAACAACGGTTCGAGCAGGTTAAAGAAAAAGGCTAAAAAGGCCATGGACCACTTTCATCGTGTGAGCGCACGCCGACACGGGAATGACAAAAAATGGGGCATCCCGGAGGATGCCCCAGGGGTTCAACGGTTCAAGGTCGAACCCGATGCACGTTTATTTTTGTGCTTGTTGAATCGCGTCTTTCATGTCCGCGCTGATTTTGGATACGGCTTCGTCGGTGTTCATCTCACCCACAATGGCTTGGGTCACTCGGGTGACCGTGGGCAACATGATCGCGCGGTTGTATTTGAAGCCTTGGAACTTGTAGGCCGCTGGCGACAAAGTGCTCACGCCACTGCTGAACACGCCCAAAGCGGCTTTGGATGCAGGGTCGGCACTGGTGTAGTCGACCCCTTTTTTGGCCAAACCGGCGTGCGCGGGGATGTTGTTGGTGCGGGCGGTGAACTCGGCGTAAGCGGCTTCAGAGGCCATGAACTCCAAGAAGGCTGCGGTCTCTTTGGGCGACTTGCTGGTCTTCAAGGCCACCCATGCAGCACCACCGGGGATGCCCGAGCAAGCGGCAGGACCACAGGGGTTGGGCACGGCTACCCAGTCAAAGTTGGTGCCCACTTTTTTCTGCAGGTTGCCAATTTGCCAGCTACCGGCCAAGACCATCACCACGTTGCCGTTGATGAATTCGTCGATGGACGAGGCGTAGGTCGATCCACCCGAACCGGCCCAAACTTCGCGAAGCATCGTCCCGTCTTTGTGCCAGCCCACGAACTTGTTGACGGCGGTTTTGTAGCCAGCGTCGATGACAGGTTCGCCTTTGGCATCAAAAATTTTGGCGCCGTAGCTGATGGCCGGTCCCGCGAAGCGGTGCCCGGAACGGTCCCAAGCGATGGAAGCCTTGGTTTGTGTGGCTTTGGCGACTTGGCGTGTGGCGGACACCCACTGATCCCAAGTGGCCTTGGCACCCGGCATGGGCACTTTGGCTTGCTCAAACAAGGTCTTGTTGACGAAAGGACCAGTCATGGTCAATTGCGACATAAAACCGTAGATGCCTTTGTCGTTGGCCGATGGGCGCAGCCATGGCGCGGTGGCGCCAAAGTTCGCGTCAAAGTACTTGCGGTTTTTGAGGTCTTTGGAGATGTCCAGGTAGTACTTGGACAAACCGCCCAAGTCGGTCACACGGGCGATGTCGGGGCCTTGACCTGCGGCCAATTGCACAGGCAATTGTTCAACGACGGTTTTGTAAGGCACGGTGTCGATGACGATTTTGGTGTTGGGGTTGGCCGCTTCGAAGCGTTTGGCCAATTCGGCCGTGACCTCACACTCAACGCCGTCTTGGTAGCACATGACCCGAACTTCACCGGCTTGGGCCAAGCCAGCCATGGAAGTCAGACCCATGGCAAAGGCCAGGCTGGTGATGCGAACAGATTTCATGAAAGTCTCCTGTGGTTGTGGTGGAACAAAATGTAGAGCAAGCTCTGAGAAAAACAACTAGCGTTTGTACGAATGATGAATGAATTGCCCCCCTTTTCGGCGCATCCGGCACCACACTGGGCAGCCCTCAGCGCTTTGTTTGGGCCGTTGCCGCCCCAAAACGACCCTTGCCGCGCGGTGATGGCTCACCAGTGGCAAGACGAGCACCAACGCGTGAGCGTTTGGCAGGTGAGCGTGGGCGACCCCGCTTGGGTGTCTTGGCTGATGTACCGGGCCGAACCCTTGGTACCGAGCGCGACCACGACTTTGCTCAGTCCCGACGGCTGTTGGCCGCACGTGATCAACAGCGGTGCTCAGGAGTCGGTGTTGGGTCAAGGCGTGTCTTTGGCCTGGTTTGACCGGGTGGGTTTGGCCTGGGATGCTCCCGATGCGCAACGCGGCGGACCGGTGCACCACCATTGGCCACACACACCTTGGTCTGCCATCTCGGTCTGGGCTTGGGCGCTGGTACACAGTGTCACGGCCCTCCATCAAGTGCTGGCTGAACCCAAAGTGGGGGTGATCGGGCATTCGCGCGGGGGCAAAGCGGCATTGTTGGCGGCGGTCTGCGACCCGCGCATACAAGCCGTCATTGCCCACAACACGGGAACGGGTGGGGTGAGCAGTTTGCGCAACCCGCCGCTTGGGGCCGAACGTTTGGCGGATTTGGCTCAGCGGTTCCCCCATTGGCTGTCGCCTCAAACGCAAGACCCGAAACACCGGGCCTTGATCGAAGAGGCCGATCTGACCGAGCCACTGTTGAAAAGCCTCGCACCGCGGGGCTTGTGTGTGTTGCAGGCCGAGGACGATCTCTGGGCCAACCCGTCCGGTACGTGGTCGATGCTCGAACGCCTCAAACCCGCTTGGCAAATGGCACCCGAACGTTTGCGTGGGCACAGCCGAACCGGCGGTCACCGCATGACCGCATGGGATTGGCAGCGCGCGGCGAGATTTCTGACGGAGGTGCTCTAGTGGCATGGGATCAGCCCAAGACCTTGCTTAGGTTGTAATCGCCATCGACCAAACTGATGGCTTGACCTGTGCGGGCGGATTCCTGCGCCGCCAAACCCATCATCACCGCCGCCAAGCCATCGCGCAGCGCGACCTCGACTTGGCCTTCGCCGCGAACCACGGCGTTGAAGCGCTGGTGTTGGTAGAGGGTGGATCCGTTGTGGTCCCCGGCGGCCAAAGCCACAGGATCGACTGGCACGTCCAATTCCCAAGGCCCTTTGGGTTCGCGTGGGCTGATCACCACCTTGGGGACCGGTGCATCACCCAAATGGGCTGGCCAAAAACGACCGGGTCCAGGCACAAAGCATTCGGCTTTGCCGCGAGGGCCAACCACCGAAATCTCTTCTTGGTAACGCGCGCCTTCGGCGAACATGCACAGCTCCAACATGGCCCGCTGGCCGCTGGCAAAGTCCACCACCACATAGGCGTTGTCCAGAATGTCGGGGGTGCCGTCGGGGTAGCGCTCGTCCTGGTGGTTGTGGTCGACACCAGCCGAGGCGTAAAC
>CAZNWS010000046.1:0-8796 GCA_964576495.1 uncultured Hydrogenophaga sp.
ATAGGAATTGTTCGCCGCATGGCTGAACCCGCCACCACTGTCCAGAACCCGTCCCAGAAAACCACCAATCTGACGAAAGGCAAGCCAGCCAATCAACACAAACGTCATCATTGCCGGCGGAAAGAGATATTCGATAACTGACCATAATCCCGGAATGAATACCAACCCAAGAATAAAGGCGACATTGACGCTCATGGCCAATGCGAGTGGCAAAGCCAAAATCTGTGTTTCAGCGTTTGACTCGCGCAAATCTTGATAGGCCTGACTTGTTTTAAAATCACGATAGGCGCGCACATTCCATATCAGGAAGCGGATATTCTGAAAGCCAAAATAGGCAATGCCCAGCATGGCCACCGCTATGGCGGCTATCATCATTGGTTCGCCGCCGGACGCGGCCAAGCTAATATCTTGAAAGGTCGGAACTGCCTTACCCTTGTGCGGCACCCAGAAAAGCAAATACATGAAAAAAGTGACCGCAAGGCCGCCCATGCCAAGAGATGCCAAAAAATATAAGGGCGAATAGGCATTCTGTCGGCGTGAAAATGAAAACATAAGCAACATGGCAAAATACTCCCTCATCAGCTTTGCTACTCTCATAGGAGTAACGCAACGGCACCAGATCAACTTTGATTCATATCAATAAAATTGGATGCGGTTGAAACGCACCCGGCTTTACCCCTAAAAACATGGCGGTTGTTGACAACTATTGATGATCCCGCGTTTTAAACCCGATCAAACGATTATTGGTCGCAAAATCAATGCGCGAATAAAATTGGGGTCGGGCATTCGGTGCGCATCACCTCGGTAACACCGCCAAAAATCTTCTCAAGAACCGACGCCGTGCCATAGGCCCCCATCACCACCAAATCTGCCTGACGGGCATGATCCATGATCACGGCCGATACCGGCGCATCACCACTGACTGGCTTTTTCGGGCATGGTGTTGAAACTCACCGCAAACACCACCAGCGCGGCGCGGCCCCAGAGCATTTCCAAGATCAGCAACACGCCAGCAAAAATCGCCATCGTGCCCCGGGTTGGGCGCCAGGCTTGCAGCGAGGCGCGCAGGGAAGGTCGGTGGCTGTGGGTTTGCATGGCCTTGCTGGCGTCGTACAAGCCCAAGCACAAGAACGGGCCCATGAGCAAAAAGCCGGCGCTCAGCGCCAACATGTATTCGGGCGCACTTTGGAACACCGCCATGAGGGCGTGGCCCATGGCAAAAAAGCACAGACCATAAAACAAGCCGATGCGAGGGCAACGCACAAAGTCGGCCCAACCGAGTTGGATCCAGCGAATGGGGTCGCCCATCTTGAGTTCGGCCAGTTCCAAACTGAACACCGACGCGCTGTCGGCTTGGGGCGCTTCGGTGGGGCTTGAGGCGGCCATGTCCGGGGCTGCATCGGCGTGTGCGACGGTCTGCGTGTTCATCGAGTCCTCCTTGATATTTGTCAATGTAACCAAGCTCGAGGAATACCGGTGGCGGTATTTACCCTCGATACACTGTGGGCATGAGTTCCTCTTTCACGCCCCCGTTCGATGGCGCTGAGCGCCGCCAAGAAGCCCTGAGCCTGCATGGGCAAGCGTTGCTATCTCCCGAGTCGGTGTCGCAGTGGATGGGCTTGAGTGCCAGTGACATGGCGGACTTGTATGCGTTTTGGGGCGACCTGCCACCCGACCCGCACCTCAAGGACGGTGGGCGTTACCGCCGTCGCCGACACGGCTCGTTTGTGGTCAACGGCAGCTCGGTGACACAAGCCCCGCACCGCGCGCACTGGCAACCCCTGAGCTACAACGCCTTGCACGGCGGCATGTTGCGTTGGTTCGAACCCATGGACCCGCTCATGGTGGCCATGCCCGCTTGGCAGCGCCTGTTGGTGGGTTTGGGCGAAGCCACTTCAGCGCTCAAAGGCGCGCAGACCTGGTACGTCGAAGCGCACCCGTTTCGCATCGACACCACCGACGGCATTGGCCGGCCCACGCCCGAAGGCGCACACCGCGATGGTGTGGACCTGGTGGCGGTGTTTGTGCTGGGGCGGCACAACATCAAGGGCGGCGAGAGCCGCGTGTTCGAGGCCAACGGCCCGGCCGGTCAGCGCTTCACGCTCACGCAGCCGTGGTCGCTGTTGCTGCTCGACGACGAGCGCACCATTCATGAGACCACGCCCATCCAGCCAGAAAACCCCGACGAGTTGGGCTGGCGAGACACGCTGGTGATCACCCTGCGCCAGGGGGGCTTTCAAGACGCCGAGTGAGGCACCCGGCGCCTGGCCGCGTCGATCAGCAGCGCTCAAAAATCGCGGCGATGCCTTGGCCGCCGCCGATGCACATGGTCACCAGCGCGTAGCGACCACCGATGCGTTGCAACTCGTGCACCGCCTTGACGGTGATGAGCGCGCCGGTCGCACCGATGGGGTGGCCCAAGGAGATGCCCGAGCCGTTGGGGTTGACCTTGGCGGGGTCGAGTTTCAACGCTTGGCTCACCGCACAGGCTTGGGCGGCAAAGGCTTCGTTGGCTTCGATCACGTCCAGGTCGTTGACCGTCAGGCCGGTGCGCTTGAGCACGGCTTGGGTGGCCGAGATCGGGCCCACGCCCATGATCTTGGGGTCCAGGCCGGTGTGGGCGTAACCCACCAAGCGCGCCAGCGGCTTGGCGCCACGCGCCTTGGCCGCGCTGGCTTCCATCAGCACCACGGCCGCGGCTGCGTCGTTGATACCCGAGGCGTTACCGGCGGTGACGGTGCCGTTTTCTTTCACAAACACGGGTTTGAGTTTGGTCAAGTCGTCCAGGGTGCAGTTGGGGCGGTAATGTTCGTCCACCTCGTAGGCGACTTCGCCTTTGCGACTTTTGAGCATGACCGGCACGATTTGGTCTTTGAAGTAACCGGCTTCAATCGCTCGTTGGGCGCGGTTGTGGCTCTCGACTGCGCAAGCGTCTTGCATCTCGCGGCTGATGTTGAACTGCGCGGCCACGTTCTCGGCGGTCACGCCCATGTGGATGTTGTGGAAGGGGTCGTGCAAGGCCCCGACCATCATGTCGATCATCTTGGTGTCGCCCATGCGTGCACCAAAGCGCGAGGTCAAGCTGGCATAGGGCGCGCGGCTCATGTTCTCAGCTCCGCCGCCAATGGCCACATCGCAGTCACCCAGCAAAATGCTTTGGCTGGCGTTGACGATGGCTTGCAAGCCCGAGCCGCACAAGCGGTTGACGTTGTAGGCCGGGGTGGTTTGGGCGCAGCCGCCGTTGATGGCCGCCACGCGGGACAGATACATGTCTTTGGGTTCGGTGTTGACCACATGGCCAAACACCACATGGCCCACGTCTTTGCCCTCGGTGCCGGCGCGGGTCAGCGCCTCGCGCACCACCAGGGCCGCCAATTCGGTGGGTGGGGTGTCTTTGAGGCTGCCGCCAAAGGTGCCAATGGCGGTGCGCACGGCGCTCACAACGACTACTTCTCTGCTCATGTCTCGCTCCTAGGGTGAATAAAAATGAAAGGTGCCAACCCATCCTAGGCCGGCTGCCTGACACGGAACTGCCAATCTCAGGGCCGCAAGCTGGACAGTACTTTCAGACGCTGCCGCTCGTGGGTGGGCCAACGGCACAGCACAACCTCGCCCATGGCCGTACTTTGGCCAGTCAAGGCGCTGATGTTGACTTGGTGTGTCACCAGCAGGGTGTTTTGAGGCGCCATGTTGCGCAGGCGCTTGAGCACCGTCGCGGTTTGCGTCGCTTCGTCGCCTTGACCCTGAAAAAAAGAATTCAAGGCGGGCCAAACGGCACTGAGGGCGTTGAGTTGGGGGTGGGCGTCAAACGCCAAGCGCGCGGTGTCCACGCAGCGGCACCAGGCGCTGCTGAACACCGCGTCCAATCGAACGCCTTGTGCGGCCATGCGCCGTCCCAGTTCAACCGAAAACGCACGGCCTTCAGCGCTCAGGTTGCGTTGCGTGCGGCAGTCGCCCAAACGGAAACCAGGCGGATCGCCAATGCCGGGTTCGGTGGCGGCGTGGCGCATGAGCATCACATACCCGCCAGCCTGGGCGCGGCTCCAAAATTCACGCTCGCTTGAATTGGCCAGCACCGTTCCCGGCAGAGCGACGGTGGCCAGCCACTGCAGCAGTCGACGGCGATCAGCGGCGCAAGTCATCGACGACCGTGTCACCGAAGTCGGCTTGGTTCAGGTAGCGCACCAAGCGGGCCGCGGCGTCTTCGCAGCTGCTGAGCGCGCCGTCGGTGTGCAACGACACAAAGCGTGAGCGGTCGGGAAATTGCGCCGCATCGGCACCGCGCAAGTGCACCTGCATGTCGGTGTCGATCACGCCCGGGGCCAAGGACACGATGCGCGCGCCGTGTTCGTGCTGCGCTTCGTCCAGCGCCACGCAGCGGCTGAAGTGGTCCATGCCGGCTTTGGCCGCGCAGTAGGGGGCTTGAGAGGCCATGGGGCGACGGCCCAAGCCTGATGAAATGTTGAGCACCTTTCGTGGACCACGCCAACCTGCGTTGACCCAGCCCAAGGTGGCGTTCAAAAACGCGTGCGTCAGCAGCATGGGGGCTTCCAAACCCACGCGCAAGGCACGTGCCACCTCGCCGGGTGGGCTGCCCGAGAGCGGCGCGATGGTCGGGATCACACCGGCGTTGTTGATCAGCGTGGCGGAAGCTATGTCTTCATGCTTCAAGCCGCTGAGCCACACCTGAAGGGCCTGGGCGGCCGCTTCGGCATCGGCCAGGTCCAGTGTCCACTGCGTGAGAGGGACCGATTGCGCTTGCGCATTCGCTTTGAGGGCGTCGTTGCTTTGGCGCGAAATGCCCAACACGCGGTGGTTGGGGCTCAGCAAAGCTTGCGCGAGGGCCAAGCCCATGCCACGCGAGGCGCCGGTGATGATGTAGAGGTGTTGGCTCACAGATGCTCCTTAAAAGGGGCACGGACACTCAAAGTGCAAGATGTGTCCGGTGCTGGGGTGGGGCAATGACAGGCATTGTGCGTGCAAGAGCAAACGCACGCTGTGCGTGGGGTCGGGCGCGTACAGCGCGTCGCCCACGATGGGGTGTCCGATGTGCTGCAGGTGCACGCGCAATTGGTGTGTGCGACCGGTGATGGGCTGTAAGCTCAGGCGTGTCACTGGCCCGTGTGCGGTGTCTGCTTGCGACTCGATGTGCCAATGGGTGGTGCTGGGTTTGCCGGTGTTGGCGCACACCTTGCTGCGCGGTCGGTTGGGCCAGTCGATGATCAATGGGGCTTCGATCACGCCGTGATCTGCGCCGGCGCTTGCGAGCACATCGCCGTGCACCACCGCGGTGTAGCGCTTGTCGGTCAGGCGCTGTTGAAACGCTTCGCTCAAGCGGCGCTGCGCAGCGGGTCCGCGCCCCATGACCACCAAGCCCGAGGTGGCCATGTCCAAACGGTGGACCGTCAGCGCTTCGGGCCACTGGGTTTGTACCCGGGCAATCAAACAGTCTTGCTTGTCTTCGCCGCGGCCGGGCACGCACAAAAGCCCGGCGGGCTTGTCGAACACCAACAGCACATCGTCGGCGTACAACGGTGTGAGGGTCATCGCGCCACGAGTTCCACGCGCCGGTTGAGCGCTTCGGCCACCTCGTCTTCTGTGGGTTTGAGCGGGCGGCGCTCGCCCATGCCAAAGGCTTGTGTGCGCTCCGGCGCAAAACCTTGTTGACTCAAGGTCTCGCCAACCGATTGAGCCCGTTTGAGCGACAAGGCTTCGTTGGCACTGGCTTCGCCCACACGGTCGGTGTGGCCAATGACCATGAAGTCCACCTCGCGTCGACCACGAAAGCGCGCGACAAAGTCGTTGAATTCAGCGGCGGAGTTTGGGGTCAAGGACACACCACCGGCCTCAAAGTAAAGGTTCAACCGTTCGGCGGGGGCTACATTGGCAGACCACAGGTCCGCACCCAGCCAACGCAAGGCCCAAGCCGAGGTTTGTCCCGTTTGGGTTTCGCCGTCGGTGCTTGCGGTGGCCGTTTGATAAGGTCGATCCAGCGTTTGCGTGATGGGGCCGACTTGGACCACCACGGCGCTGGGTGAGGCGTTGTCGTCGGGCAGCAACGTCACCCGCGTGCTTTGCCATGGCCACCAGCGAGGTGAAGTGGCGGTGATGAAGTCGGTGCCGCGCACACCCATGACGGCGCTGGGGGTTTCGAGTTGAAATAACTGGGGGTTGATTTGCGTGAGCACGCCACTGACCATGCGCATCGTGCCTTGAAGCAATCGCAACACAAAGCCTTGTCGTTGAACCCCTTCGGTGAGTTCGAGTTGGTCAAACTCAAGCTGCACACCATGCGCCAAGGTCAACAAGGTGCCGTCGCGCAAATTGAGTATCGCCGCGCCATTGGTGCCCGTGTGCAAGCGGTCACCCGGGAGCCAACCATCACCGCTTTGGGGATGAATGAACTGGTTTTGTCTCTCGATCCAGACCAAGCCATCGACCGATTTGAAGGTGCCCACCCGTTGGGCGTGAGCGGGGGTGTTCAGCAGCGACCCGGCACAAGCCAAAATCATGCAATACCCGCGGATGCGTTGGAACAATGGTGCAGTCATCGCGACAAGAGACAATAAAGCATCGGCTTATTTTAGGAGTGCAGCATGGATTGGTCCCGTTTCAACGCAGATTTCTTTTGGGATGTTTTCGTCACCTACGGCAGTCGCATGGGTTTGGCCCTGGTCACCTTGGTGGTGGGCTTGTGGCTGACCGGGTGGATTGCTCGCCGCATGGACGGTCACATGGGCCGATTGGGTGTGGAGATCACGCTGCGCCGTTTTTTGAAAAGTGTCACAGGTTTGGCGCTCAAGGTGCTGGTGCTGATCACCGTGGCCAGCATGCTCGGCGTGGCCACGACCTCGTTCATTGCGGTCTTGGGTGCGGCAGGTTTGGCCATTGGTTTGGCGCTGCGCGACAGCCTCTCGAATTTTGCGGGCGGCGTGTTGATGATTGTCTTCAAGCCTTACAAGGTCGGTGATTTCGTGGAAATGCAAGGGCAAAGTGGCACCGTGCAAGCCATCCAAATTCTCAACACGGTGTTGCTGACCGCGGACAACAAAACCGTCTTCATTCCCAATGGTCCCATCATCAACAGCAATGTGATCAACCACACCAACGAGCACAAGCGCCGCGTGGACGTGAGCGTGGGCATTGGCTACGGCAGCGACATTGACGTGGCGCGCAAGACGTTGCTGAACCTGGTCAACGCCGATGAGCGAATTTTGAAAGATCCAACGCCGGACGTGGTGGTGGCAGAGCTTGGGGACAGTGCGGTGATGCTCCGCGTGCGGGCATGGGTCCATACGCCCGATTATTGGCCGGTGTTTTTCGCCCTTCAAGAACAAGTCAAAAAGTCTTTTGATGTCGCCGGCGTGGAGATCCCCTTTCCCCAGCGCACGGTTCACGTCGTGCAAAAGGCCGCCGATTGAGCAAGCCGGCTGGCGAGATTTGGCTCGCGCCTATGGAGGGCTTGCTCGATGCAGCCTTGCGCGACACGCTCACCCGCGTGGGTGGTGTGGACCGCTGTGTGAGCGAGTTCATCCGCGTGACCAACACCGTCCTGCCTTTGCGGGCCTTCACCCGGGTGGTGCCCGAGTTGCTCAATGGTGGGAAAACCGCAGCCGGTGTGTGGGTGCGCCCGCAGTTATTGGGATCTGACCCCGATTGTTTGGCGGACAACGCGGCGCTGTTGGCGACGCTGAATCCGCCGGGGATTGATTTGAATTTCGGTTGCCCAGCCAAGACGGTGAACCAGAGCCGGGGTGGGGCGGTGTTGTTGGAAGAGCCTGAATTGGTGGGGCGCATCGTGGCCGCGGTGCGCCGTGCGGTGCCGGCGCACATCCCCGTGTCGGCCAAGATGCGCTTGGGCTACCACGACGATCGCTCGGCCGAAGCCAACGCGCACGCCATCGCAGAGGCCGGGGCCAACGAATTGGTGATCCACGCGCGCACCAAAGCCCAAGGTTACAAACCGCCGGTGTATTGGGATCGCATCGCCGAGGTCAAGGCTTCGTTGGGCTCGCACCCCATGCGAGTGGTCGCCAACGGCGACGTGAGCAGCGTCGAGTCCGCGCGCCGTTGCCGCGAGGTCACGGGCTGCGACACCGTGATGATTGGGCGCGGCATGATCACCCACCCCGGCTTGGCCTTGCGCATCAAAGGCCAAGGCGATTGCAACTGGTCGCAGCTCCAACCCTTGATCGCCCACTTTTGGGTGCGCGTGTGTGGCCGGGTGGAGCGCCGCCACCGCGCCGGTCGTCTCAAGCAGTGGCTCAACCATTTGCGTCACCATTACCCCGAGGCACAGCAGGCTTTTGATGCCTTGCGCGTGAGCAACGACCCCGATCACATGCAGGCTTGGATCAGCGGACAAAACAGCCCGCAATGCAAGTGTCTTGAAGACGTGTTAAGTTCCATGCCCGCCTTTGAAAAATGAACACGTATGACCGCATTGGAATCCAGGCTTAACGCCCTTGCCGCAGCACAGCGGCTGGGTATGCGCCGGGGAATTGAAAAAGAAAGCTTGCGCGCCCAGCCCAGCGGCTGGTTGGCCCTGACGCCACACCCCGTGGCCTTGGGCAGCGCACTCACGCACCCCCACATCACCACCGATTACAGCGAGTCACAGCTCGAGCTCATCACCGGCGTGCACAACAGCGTGGACGCGTGCTTGGCCGAGCTGCGCGCCATTCACCAGTTCACCTACCGCTGCTTGCAAGCCGAGGGCGACGAAATGCTGTGGGTCTCGAGCATGCCCAGCGGTTTGCCCACCGACGAGACCATTCCCTTAGGTCGTTACGGCTC
>CAZNWS010000047.1:0-8741 GCA_964576495.1 uncultured Hydrogenophaga sp.
GCCAATGTCTGGCACGCCGGTTTCGCACCACACCAAGTCGGCATAAGGGGCGTAGGCCACACCACGGCTGATGGCTTGCTCCAAACCATTCTTGACGCGATAGAAACCTTCTTGGGTGCGCTCACCGGTCAAGAATGGCTTGTCGTTGGCGTCGTGGTCGGACGTGATCAGGTTAGCCGCTTCAGCATCGGTGCGGGCCAAGACGATGGTGGAGGTGCCCATGACGTCGGCTGCAAAACGAGCCGAGATCAACTTTTCAACGGCTTCTTGGGTAGGCACCAAAACTTTACCGCCCATGTGACCGCACTTCTTCACGGCAGCCAATTGGTCTTCGAAGTGCACGCCAGCTGCGCCAGCGGTGATCATGTTCTTCATCAATTCGAAGGCGTTCAACACGCCGCCAAAACCGGCTTCCGCGTCGGCCACGATGGGCAAGAAGTAGTCGATGAATTCTTGGTCGCCAGGGTTGATGCCACGGCTCCACTGGATTTCGTCGGCGCGCTTGAAAGTGTTGTTGATGCGGCGAACCATGGTCGGCACCGAGTCGTAAGCGTAGAGCGACTGATCGGGGTACATGGTCTCAGACGTGTTGCCGTCAGCAGCCACTTGCCAGCCCGACAGATACACGGCCTCCAAGCCAGCCTTGGCTTGTTGCATGGCTTGACCGGCAGAGATCGCACCGAAGGCGTTGACGTAGCCTTTTTTGGCGCCACCGTTGACCTTTTCCCAAAGCTTCTCGGCACCGCGCTTGGCCAAGGTGTGCTCGATGGGCATGCTGCCGCGCAAACGCACGACGTCAGCGGCGGTGTAACCGCGCTTGACACCCTTCCAACGGGGGTTGGTCGCCCAGTCTTTTTCCAGGGCTTCGATTTGTTGTTGACGGCTGAGTTGCTCGTTCAGGGATTGGGGCATGGTGAACTCCAAGAGGGTTAAAAAAGGGTCGGTCTGAGCGATCAGGGATGGCTCCACCGATGCCTCTACTTTAAGTCTTATAGAAGACTTTGTGAAGCTCTTATGTCTTATATAAGATAAATATTTTTTCATTTAAAATCAATGTCTTATATTGATAATTTTTCTATGTGGAATGTGATTTTTTATATTGGAAAAATATGCCGCAATGCAACATCGTTCGATTTCGCTATACGAAACATTTTTGGGCATCGTGAAATGGCGCCGCCCGAGTCGGGAATAATCGCTTCATGGCCCCCATCGCTTCCCCACCTCACCCTCACACCCGCGCACCGTGGTGGGCTTGGTCCAGTTTGGGAATGAGCATGGCTTTGGTGGGCGCTTACGTGGCACTGTCCAAGCCCTTGGTTTTGGTTTTTCCTGTATTCCTGCTGGCTTGGTTGCGCTTTGGCATTGGCGCGCTCGCTATGCTGCGTTGGCTCAAAAGAAGCGAGGGCGAAGCACCCACCACACCAATCACGCGCCGTTGGCTGTTTGCACAATCCTTCTTTGGCAATTTTTTGTTTTCGATTTGCATGCTCTATGGCGTCAGCATGACCAGCGCGGTCGCTGCGGGCTTGGTGATGTCCACCATCCCTGCGGTGGTCGCCATACTCAGCGCGTTGGTGCTGCGTGAACGCCTCAATGGCACCACCTTCATCGCCATCGGTTTGGCCGCCTTGGGGATGGCCTTGTTTTCTTGGGGCAAACCGCAGACGAGCAGCACGTCCATGGCTTGGTTGGGCAATGCGCTGGTGTTTGCGGCCGTGGTCTGCGAAGCAGCGTATGTGGTGATTGGTAAAAAACTCAGCGGTCAGGTCTCACCCAAGCGCATCGCCGCACTGATCAACTTGTGGGGTTTTGCTTTGGTCACACCGCTGGGTTGGTGGGCCGCCAGCCAGTTTGAATTTGGACAGGTGCCCAGCAGCACATGGGTGCTGTTGGTTTTTTATGGCTTGGCTGCCAGCGTGTGGACGGTGTGGCTGTGGATGACGGGCATGCGTCATGTGCCAGCCAACCGAGCAGGCGTCTTCACGGTGATGCTGCCCATCAGCGCCGCCGCCGTCGGCGTGCTGGTCATGGGAGAGCCGATCAACAGTTGGCAAGTGCTGGGCTTTGGCCTGTCTTTGCTGGGCTTGGTCGCCGCAACCTGGCCAGCCTCTCGCTGAAGCGCGTCAGCACCACAGTCCCGTGGGGTTGGTGATGCCCATCCACAGGGCCCAACCCGACGTCAAGGCCAAGGCCACACCCGCCAAGCGAATGCCCCACGCGCCCGAACGTGCTCCGTTCAAGCGCAACAACAACCACGGGCCCAAGGTCAACGACACCGAGGTGCCGATGGAAAACAAGGCCATGATCAGTGCCCCATCCCACGCGCTGGCTGAGAGTGACGCCACCAACAAAGCCGAATACAAGAGGCCACAAGGCATGAGCGCCCAAGCCACACCGAGCATCACCGGCGCTCGCGTGCCCATGCGATTGAGCACAGGTTTGGCACGTCGCCACACGGTTTGTGCCCAAGCCTCCATCCAAGCGGGTTGTTGTGCGCGCCAAATCAAAACCAAGCCCATGAGCAAGGCGGCCACATGAAACATGGTCCACAAAGGGCGGACCACGGCGGTGTTCGTGCCCAACCAAGCCAAGCCCTGCACCGAGCCAGCGGCGAATGCGCCAAAGGCCGCATAGCCCAGCATGCGGCTGAATTGAAACGTCAACAAAGCTTGGGTGCTGCGCACACCAGCGGATCGGCTGATGCCTGCGCAAGCAGCCCCACACATGGCCACGCAGTGAGGGCCCCCTACCAAGCCCATGAACAAGGCCGTCAAGGCCATCGAAGTTTGCATGTGCGAATGCTAACGGATGGCCGACATCTGACGCTCAGATGATTTTGGAGAACCGGGCACGATCCAAATCGGTTTGCAAGTTTTTGTCAAAGACCATGGCAATCGCGCGCACCAAATACCAACCTGTGCTGGTCACCTCGACGCCGGTATCGCTGATTCCAACCAAGCCTTCTTTCTCGAAGTCGCGCAAGATCTCCAACTCACGCGAAAAATAGCGTGGGAATTCAATGAGGTGCCCAAGCTCAATCGACTCAAACAACAGCTCACCTTGGCACATCAAGGCCATGATCACCGAGCGGCGCAAGATGTCGTCGCGCGATAAAGCCAAGCCGCGCACGATGGGCAAACGGCCTTGGTCGAGAGCGTCGTAATACTCTTCCAGGGTCTTGGCGTTTTGGCTGTAGGTCGCCCCGATACGACCAATGGCCGACACGCCCAAGGCGATGAGATCGCAATCGGGTTGGGTGCTGTAGCCTTGAAAGTTGCGATGCAAACGGCCTTGGCGCTTGGCCACGGCCAAGGCGTCATTGGGCAAAGCGAAGTGGTCCATGCCCACATATACATAACCCGCCTCACTCATCGCGTCCAGCGACATCGAGAGCATGGCCAGTTTTTGGCTACCGCTGGGCAGTTCGGCCGCATGAATGCGACGCTGCGGCTTGAAGCGCTCTGGTAAATGGGCGTATCCGTACAAAGCAATGCGATCGGGCCGCAATTCGCTGACCTGCGCCAAGGTGCGCGCAAACGATTCAGCGGTTTGCAGCGGCAAACCGTAGATCAAGTCTACGTTGAGCGACTCAAAGCCGATGCGCCGTGCGGCCGCCACCAATGCAAACACCTGTTCGGCAGGTTGCACGCGGTGCACGGCCTTCTGGACCATCGGGTCAAAATCTTGCACCCCAAAACTCAAGCGGTTGAAGCCCATGTCAAACAAGGCTTGCAAACGCTCGGGCGTGACGGTGCGAGGGTCGACCTCAATGGAATATTCTCCGCCGGGCACCAAGTTGAAGTGGTGGCGCAACATGGCCATCAACTGACGCAACTCATCGTCACTCAAAAACGTGGGGGTGCCGCCACCCAAATGCAGTTGAGAGACGCTGTGCCCTTCACCGAAGTGCTCCACCTGCAAGGCCACTTCGCGCTCCAAGTAGCGCAAATACTCAGCGCCGCGTTCGTGGTGCTTGGTGATGACCTTGTTGCAAGCGCAGTAGTAACACACCGAATCACAAAACGGCACGTGCACATACAAAGACAGCGGGGAGCCCAAGGAGGCGGTGCGACGCTGCGCCAAAGCTTGGATGTAGTCGGCTTCAGTAAAGGCCTCCACGAAACGGTCGGCCGTGGGATACGAGGTGTATCGGGGGCCAGGCACGTCGTAACGCTTCAACAACTCATCGGGAATGGCGTGACTCACAAAGGGCTCCTTAGGATGAAGCACTGTAGTCAAGCACCCTCTCGATGACCTTGACGTGGGTCAAAAAGAAGCCGAATAGCCTGTCCACGACAAACAAGCAAGGGTTTTCCCGACCCAATATTCGTGATCGGTTATGCTCAATCCACACCGAAAGCCATTCATGGATCTGCCCAGCATCAAAGTCGCTTGTTCCAGCTGCAATTTGCGCGAGCTCTGTTTGCCCATGGGACTCAAGGCCGATGAAATGCAAAAGCTCGACTCGGTGGTCTCCAACCGCAAGCGCGTCAAACGCGGTGAAGCCTTGTTCAGCGCGGGTGAGCGCTTCAACTCATTGTTTGCGGTGCGATCGGGATTTTTCAAAACCCGCATCACCACGCCAGACGGCCGCGATCAGGTCACCGGTTTTCAAATGACCGGTGAGATCATTGGATTGGATGGGATCGTGAGCGATCACCACACCTGTGACGCCGTAGCGCTCGAGGACGCCGAGGTTTGCGTCATGCCGTTTGCAAAGCTGGAAGAATTGTCTCGGGAGTTCACCTCGCTGCAACACCACGTGCACAAAATCATGAGCCGTGAGATCGTGCGCGACCAAGGCGTGATGCTCTTGCTCGGCAGCATGCGGGCCGAAGAGCGCTTGGCGGCTTTTTTGCTGAACTTGGTTCAGCGCTTGCATGCGCGTGGCTTCTCTCAATCGGAGCTGATCTTGCGCATGACGCGCGAAGAAATCGGTAGCTATTTGGGTCTCAAACTCGAGACCGTCAGCCGGACCTTCTCGAAATTCGTGGAAGACGGCGTCATCGAAGTCAAGCAGCGCTACGTCATGATCAAGGACACCGAGGCCCTCAAAGCCATCGTGAACCCGCCCAACTGCTCATGAAGCAACGAAGCCCGTGGGACTTCAACCTGGGCCTGTCTGATCGGGGCGAGTGGCGCAACAAGAAGCCGGTCGGGCCTCAGGTGCCACAGGACAACGATTGACCTCAAACGGGGACATCGACAGCAAAGTGGTCAAAGCGCTCGAAGCCATGGCCAGACCCCAAAAGACAAAAAACGCGACGGTGTAAACAGCTTCGCGTGACCAATTGACCGAGGATCCCATCCACTGAAGATCGGCGGGGTCGATCAGGGCAAACACCGTCATCTCCATGACAGCAGCGACCAAGAAAGCCGGCCAAGCAATCCACATCCATCGTTGCATTTGCATCAGGGCTCCAATCGATCAAAACGCCGGGCATGAACCCAGCAAGGAATTATTGTGCAGGGGTGGGCACAACCGGAGATGCCGCATGATTGCGGGCTTGATGTGCCGGTTGCAATTTGGCCAAGGCATCGATGCGCGCTTGACCCTCGAGTTGGTTAGCGAAGTCCAAATCGCGCTGGTAAGAGGCTTTGTCCAGCACCGGATCGGGCACCGAAAACGCGATGCTCACCGTCACCACACCCGCCACCACGACCAGCAAAGGGCCGCCCAACACCAGCCACATGTGTGGCACCCGCCACCATGCGGTGGAAGAGACCGAATTTTGCACAGACATCACAGACACTCCAATGGGGTCAGCGCGGCACCAAAAAAGCCGCTGTTTCACGAACTTTGACATCTTCGTCGCCCATGGCTTGGATGTCAAAGTGAATGGGATAAGAACCAGACGCTGAACCGGGCGGGATTTGTACCCGAACCACCGCTGAGCGCACCTCGGCCGGCAATACATCGAACTCATGAGCCGAAGCAATGGCAATGCCATCGAGACCTTGAACCGACACGCTGTAGCGTTGTGGCACTTCGGTGACATTCATGATCTGCAAACGGAATACGTTCTCAATGCGTCCCTGCTCGACCATGCGCGCCAAAGCCCCACGATCACGGATCACATCCACTTTCAGCGGCGTACGCACCCACAGGCTCACGAACACCGCGGTGGTGATGGCCAACAAAATGCCTGTGTAGATGAGCACACGCGGGCGCATGGCACGGCGTAGCATCTCGGTTTTGCTCCAGTGGTTGGCCAAACCATTCTGGGTGGCGTATTTCACCAAACCACGGGGATAACCCACCTTGTCCATCACATCGTTACAGACATCGATACACGCACCGCAGCCGATGCACTCGTATTGCAAACCGTTGCGGATGTCGATACCGGTGGGGCACACCTGGACGCACAAACTGCAGTCCACACAAGCGCCCAAGCCCATGGCCGCAGGATCGGCCTTTTTGGAGCGGGGACCACGCGGCTCACCGCGCTCTTCGTCGTAGGTGACGATGAGTGTGTCTTTGTCGAACATTGCGCTTTGGAAACGCGCGTATGGGCACATGTATTTGCAGACCTGCTCGCGCATGAAGCCCGCGTTGCCGTACGTGGCAAAACCGTAAAACAGCACCCAAAAAGTCTGCCAGGGACCCAAGGCCAAAGCCGCTGTCACCGCAGCCAACTCACGGATGGGGGTGAAGTACCCCACAAAAGTGAAGCCTGTCCACAGAGCCACCGCAACCCACATTGCATGTTTCGTTCCACGCTTGGCCAATTTTTCCCAAGAGAAATCCGCATTGTCCAAACGGATTCGTGCCGAACGATCACCCTCGATCTTCTTCTCAATCCACAAAAAGATTTCGGTGTAGACGGTTTGTGGACAAGCGTATCCACACCACAAACGACCGGCGATGGCGGTGAACAGGAACAACGACAGTGCCGAGATGACCAACAAACCGGTCAAATAAATGAAATCTTGCGGATGCAGGACCAACCCAAAGATGTAGAAGCGACGCGCTTCCAAATCGAATAGGACGGCCTGACGCGCGTTCCACTGCAACCAAGGCAGGCCGTAGAACACGAGTTGTGTGATCCAAACCGTGGCCCAGCGCCAACGAGAAAAAAACCCCGCCACAGAGCGGGGATGAATCTTCTGGCGTGCCGCATACAACGAGATCTCGATCTCGTCGTCGGTCTCAGCCGGTGCAATGGGGATGATTTTGCTCACGGCTTATTCGGCAGCAGCTTGCTTAGACAAACCCCAAACATAAGCACCGAGGACGTGAATCTGGTCTTCGGTCAACTTACCCGCTTGGGCCGGCATTTGGTTGGTAAAACCACCGTTGATGGCGCGCACGATGGCCGCTTCACCCCAACCATGCAACCAAACACCATCGGTCAAATTGGGCGCACCCATGGCCGTGTTGCCTTTGCCATCCGCACCGTGGCACGCAGCACAGGCGGCAAACTTCGGCGCACCTTGCACCGCACGCACGGGGTCGTGAGGGGTTTTGGACAAGCTCATGACGTAGTGCGCCACGTTGAGCACGTCGTCGGCACTGCCCACAGCCGCTGCCATGGGCGGCATCACGCCCATGCGACCGTCCGTGAGGGTGGTTTTGATCACGTCATGGTCACCACCCCACAGCCAATCGTTGTCGGCCAAGTTGGGGAAGCTGCGGCTGCCGCGGGCATCCGAGCCGTGGCACTGGGCGCAGTTGTTCATGAACAAACGCTCACCAATGGCCATGGCTTGGGTGTCCTTGGACAGGTCTTCAGCCTTCATGTCTTTGAATTTGGCGTACAGCGGGGCAATCGCCGCTTGCAGCTTATCGCCCTCAGCTTGGTGAGCACCGGTCGAAGACCAGCCCAAAACCCCTTGGAATTTGCCGAACGTGGGGTACAGCGCACCGTACAAGAAAGCAAAGATCACGGTGATGACAAACAAATACACCCACCAGCGTGGCAGCGGGTTGTTCATCTCCTGCAAGTCACCGTCCCAAGTGTGTCCCGTGGTGTTGTCTTCCGAGGGCTTGACCTTGGTCGTGCCACTGATCCACAACAGAATCAAACAAGCCACGATGCTCAAAATCGTCAGGCCGGCCACGTACAGGTGCCAAAAATCGCTTGTAAAGTCGCTCATGGTATTTCTCTAAAGTCTTGCCAGGTTCACTCGTCTTTGAAAGGCAGCTCAGCCGCCTCATCAAAACTGGCTTGGTTGCGCTTGGACCAGGCCCAAACGATGATGCCCAAAAAGGTCAGCAAGCTCACCACGGTGACGATGCTGCGCAGATCGTTGATGTCCATATCGCCTCCAGCCTTACTTGACGGCGGTGCCCAGCACCTGCAGGTAAGCAACGACGGCTTCCAACTCGGTTTTGCCTTTGACGTCTTCAACCGACTGGGCGATTTCTTCGTCGGTGTAAGGCGCACCCAGCGTGCGCAACACGGTCATGCGCTTGGGCATGCTTTGGGCATCGACGGTTTTCTTTTCCAGCCATGGATAAGCGGGCATGTTGGACTCGGGCACCACATCGCGCGGGTTGTTCAAGTGAACGCGGTGCCACTCGTCGCTGTAGCGACCCCCCACACGGTGAAGGTCAGGACCGGTGCGCTTGGAACCCCACTGGAACGGACGGTCGTAAACGAACTCGCCGGCCAAGGAGTAGTGGCCATAACGCAGCGTTTCGGACTGGAAGGGGCGGATCATCTGCGAGTGGCAGTTGTAGCAACCCTCTTTCACATAAATGTCACGACCGGCCAGTTGCAGCGCGGTGTAAGGCTTCA
>CAZNWS010000048.1:0-8739 GCA_964576495.1 uncultured Hydrogenophaga sp.
CACGCGGCTGCGGGGGTCTTGTTCGAAGATCGCATCCAAAATCGCGTCGGAGATTTGGTCGGCCACCTTGTCGGGGTGACCTTCTGAGACGGATTCGGAAGTGAAAAGAAAATCGTTCGCCATGGTTAAACTCCATTGAAAAGGTTGATCGGCGTTGCCGGTCCTTCAGAGTTCGGCGAACGCTTTAGCGGGATTTGTGAATCGCCCCGCAATTAGTTCAGTAACTCGGCGATCTGAAAATTATAAGCAATTCAACAAAGGCTTGGCTGTGACGTGGTGGGTCAAACAGGTGTTTCGGTTTTTGAGTGCGTGGCCGCTGTGGGCTTTGCACGCCTTGGGGTGGTTGGGTGGTTGGGTAACATTTGTCGCATCACCGCGCTACCGCACACGCTTGATCGCGCACGCGGCCCAAGCAGGTTTGTCGCCTGGACAAATCCGCCGCTCGGTGGGCGAGGCCGGCAAGATGATGGCCGAGATCCCGCGTTTGTGGCTGGGCCGACCGGTGTCGATCCAGTGGTCGGGCGCTGAGGCCATTGAAACCGCACAGGCCCAGGGTCATGGCCTTCTGATCATGACCCCGCACATGGGTTGTTTTGAAATCATCGCGCAGGCCTATGCCGAACGTTTCGGTGAGCGCCAACCCATCACGGTGCTCTTTCGCCCCGCGCGTCAGGTGTGGCTACAAGATTGGGTGGCCAACGCCCGCGTGAGGCCCAATCTGTTCACCGCCCCCACCAATTTGGCGGGCGTCAAACAACTCATCAAAGCGCTCAAGGCTGGTCAAACCGTGGGCCTCTTACCCGACCAAGTGCCGCCCGATGGCCAAGGGGTTTGGGCGACCTACTTTGGTCGGCCTGCCTACACCATGACCCTGAGCGCACGATTGGCGCACAGCGGGCAGGCGCTGCCTCTGTTGCTTTGGGGTGAGCGTCTTTCGTGGGGACGTGGCTATGTGGTGCACGTGCATTCGGTGGGTTTGCCGGATGGTGCCGAGCTGTCCACCGATGCCCATGAAGCTGCCAGCCAGATCAACGCCGCCATGGAGGTGTTGGTGCGTCAGCGCCCCGACCAGTACCTCTGGTCGTACGCGCGTTACAAGGCACCCAAGGGCTCGACCGCAGTCGCAGTTGAAACCGGTGGATGAGACCAATCCCACAAGAGTTGGGCTACCTCATCCAAGCCTTGCTTTTTCAGGGCTGAGAATAATTTAACTTCGCCCCCACCGGCATGGAGCTTGGTCAGGGCCAAGACATCGCGGCCCTCAACGCGGGTCAGTTTGTCGGCTTTGGTCAGCAGGACCAAAAACTTCAATCCTTCCTCCACGCGGGGTCGGATGACTTCCAGCAGGATTTCGTCCAACTCGGTCAGGCCCAAGCGGGGGTCGCACATCAGCACCACGCCTTTGAGGTTTTCTCGTGTGATGAGGTAATTGGCCATGACCCGTTGCCAGCGCAGCTTGGCTTCTTTGGGTACCGCGGCGTAGCCATAGCCAGGCAAGTCGGCCAAAACCGCATCGGTCACGCCCTGTTTACCCAGTGCAAAGAGGTTGATGCTTTGGGTGCGCCCGGGTGTCTTGGAGGCAAAGGCCAAGCGCTTTTGCTGTGTCAGGGTGTTGATGCACGTGGATTTGCCAGCGTTGGAGCGCCCCACAAAAGCGATTTCGGGCACATCAAGCGGGGGCAGGTGTTGCAGTTGGGGCGCCGTGGTCAAGAAACGGGCCGTGTGAAGCCAGCCATGAGCGATTTTCACATCGGGCACATTGAGGACAGGGGCCGTGGCCGAAGGGGTCATGGGGGTGTTCTGCTTGGTCATTTGGGGTTTTCCCGGTGGGACATTGTAAAATCAGACGAGAAACACCGGCTGGAGGCTGGTGTGCAAATTTCTTCAACTCAGAAGCCACTGCTTGCGCAGTGTCGACACACGACATGAAATTGACCGCCTCTTTGCTTTGCACCGCCGCCTGGGCCGCTTTGTCTCTCAGCGCCCAAGCCCAATCCATCAAACCCGACACGGCCAAAGGAGCGGCTTTGTTCGGCCAAGTGTGTGTGGCTTGCCACGCCGCCGATGGCAACTCCACCACGCCCGCCAACCCCAAGTTGGCTCAGCAACACCCCGAATACTTGATCAAACAGTTGCAGGAATACAAATCTGGCAAGCGCGCCAACGCCATCATGAGTGGTTTTGCGGGTGGTTTGTCCGATGAAGACATGCGTAACGTGGCCTACTGGTTGGCCAGCCAAAAAGCCACCACCGGTGCCGCCAGCGACGTTGATTTGGTGCGTTTGGGTGAGCGCATTTACCGCGGTGGTATCCCTGATCGCCACATCGCGGCTTGTGCTGGCTGTCACAGCCCCAACGGCGCTGGTATTCCAGCGCAATACCCCCGCCTATCGGGCCAACATGCCGACTACACGGCTGATCAATTGCGTCAGTTCAGAAGCGGTGCCCGTAAAAACAACGCCCAGATGACGGGCGTAGCCGCCAAGATGAACGACCGCGAAATTTTGGCGGTATCCGAGTTCATCGCCGGCTTGCGTTGACATCCCTGCACGGGCGAAGTCCCGTGCTTTTCAGGGATATCAGCGTTCAGTGATATTTAACGGCACAATACAGAGGCATTTTCGGGAACCACCGGACCTGAGTCGCCTCTCATACAAGGCCATGTTCGGGAGCCCGAGCTGGCCTTTTTTTAATTCAATGCCATGACCGTTTCCACCCAAGGTATCGAAATCCGCTCGAGCTCACGTGTCGTGAGCCAATGGGTGGAGTTGTTGTCGTCCATGCGCTTTGCGATTGCTTTGTTGACGGTCATTTGCATTGCCTCGGTCATCGGCACGGTGGTCAAGCAACACGAACCAGCCAACAATTACGTCAACCAGTTCGGACCTTTTTGGGCCGAAGTTTTTGCCAGCGCCAGTCTGTTTACGGTCTACAGCGCTTGGTGGTTCTTGCTGATTTTGGCCTTCTTGGTGGTCAGCACGTCTTTGTGCATTGCGCGCAATACCCCCAAAATTTTTGCCGATTTCAAGGCCTACAAAGAAAACATTCGGGAGCAAAGCCTCAAGGCCTTTCCCAACCGGGCGGAAAACGCTTTGGGGGAGTCGCCCGAAGCCGCAGCCAACCGCATGGGACAAGCTTTGTTGGGTTCCGGGTGGAAGGTCAAATTGCAATCGCGCACCACGCCCAACGGTACGGGCTGGATGTTGGCGGCCAAAAAAGGTGTGGCCAATAAGTTGGGCTATTTGGCCGCACACAGTGCGATTGTGTTGGTGTGCATCGGTGGTTTGCTGGACGGTGATCTGATGGTGCGAGCCCAAATGTGGTTCAACAACAAGACGCCGTTCATGGGCAGCGGTTTGATTGCCGATGTGCCTGAGCAGCACCGCCTCTCCAGCAGTAACCCAACCTTTCGCGGTAACTTGATGGTGACCGAAGGCGCGGTTGCGGGCACGGCGATTTTGGCGCAGCCGCAAGGTGTGATTCTTCAAGACCTGCCGTTTTCGGTCGAGCTGAAAAAGTTCGTGGTTGAGTACTACAACACCGGCATGCCCAAGCTGTTCGCCAGCGACATCGTCATCCAAGATTTGGAAACTGGCGAGAGCCAAGAGGCGCGGGTGGAAGTCAATCACCCGGCCTATCACCGAGGCATCGCCATTTATCAGTCCAGTTTTGATGACGGTGGATCCAAGGTGGTCCTCAAAGCCATGCCTTTGGGTACGTCGGTCAAGCCTTTTGAGGTCAGCGGCAACATTGGTGGGTCGGTGAATTTGACGAATGGGGCGCAGGACTTGGCCTTGGAATTCACAGGCCTTCGTGTGATCAACGTGGAGAACTTTGCGGCTGAATCGGCGGCGACGGGTGTGGACGTTCGCAAGGTGGATTTGCGTCACGCGATTGAAAGCCGATTGGGTGCAGGCAACAAAACAGTGACCAACAAAGAGTTGCGCAATGTGGGCCCGAGCGTGAGTTACAAATTGCGCGATGCTGCTGGTCAGGCCATTGAGTACAACAACTACATGCTCCCCGTGGACTTGGATGGTCAACGCATGTTTTTACTGGGTATGCGTGAGACACCGTCTGAGCCCATGCGCTACTTGCGCATTCCGGTCGATGAGAACGATGGCTTGGACGGCTTTGTTCGGTTGCGCTTGGCTTTGGCCGACCCGGCTTTGCGTGAGCAAGCCGTGCGCCGTTATGTGGCTGCTGCGGTCGATCGTGATCGCCCCGACTTGGCTCAAGCTTTGACCACCTCGGGCAACCGTGCTTTGGGTTTGTTTGCTGGTGTTGAAGCCTCGTCCAGACCCGCTGTGCCAGGCATGCCACCGATCCTCGGTGGATTGCCCGCGGTATCGTCGTTTTTGGATGAGAACGTTCCCGAAGCAGAGCGTGAGCGCGCCAGCGATGTGTTGGTGCGCATCCTCAATGGGGCTTTGTTTGAATTGATGCAACTCAGCCGCGAAAAAGAAGGCTTGAGGCCACTGCCACGCGATGACACCACCCAAGCCTTCATGACGCAAGCGGTCTTGAGTTTGAGCGACAGCTTCTTTTATCCCGCACCCATGGTGTTTTTGCTCAAGGATTTTGAGCATGTCCAAGCCAGTGTGTTTCAAGTCGCGCGCGCGCCTGGACAAAGCATCGTGTATTTCGGTTGCTTCTTGTTGATCGTTGGCGTGTTTGCCATGCTCTACGTCCGGGAACGTCGTCTTTGGGTGTGGTTAACGCCACTCGAAGGTGCGGGCGGCAGTCAGGCCACCATGGCCTTGTCGTCCAACCGAAAGACCATGGAATCCGACCAAGAATTTGAACTGCTGAAAACACAATTGTTGAAGGTGAACGCATGACCAGCTCGAACGAAACCATTGAACTCAAGCGACAGTCTTCCGGTGGCGAAATTGCCCCAGGTTATTGGGCTCGTAGAAACCTGTGGGATTGGGTCTTTGCTCTCTTGGTGGTGTTGGGCGGGGCCTGGGCCTTGAGCCAGTACCAACACGCCATGGACGAGTACGAGCGGGCAATTTTGGTGGGTACCGTGCCTGCTTTGATCGCTTTGGGTTGGTTTTGGCGGCCGCTGCGCGCCTTGATGGCGGTGGTGACGGCCTTCACTTTGCTGGCCCTATGGCTCTACCAAACACCCGCGGGCGTGGCCGACTTGGCCCGTGCTGATCAGGCGTTCATGCTCAAATACTTCATCTCAAGTCAATCCGCTATTTTGTGGATGAGTATGTTGTTCTTCATGAGCACCATCTTTTATTGGATGGGCATGGTGACGCGGGCTGGTCAAACTTTTGAGGGTTTGGGTTCGGCCTTGGCTTGGGTGGCCGTGGGCTTGGCGCTCATCGGCACCTTGGTGCGGTGGTACGAAAGCCATCAGATTGGCCCTGACATCGGCCACATTCCCGTGAGCAATTTGTACGAAGTCTTCGTCATGTTTTGCTGGATGACGGCCTTGTTTTATCTTTACTACGAAGACCAGTACAAAACACGCTCCATGGGTGCATTCGTGATGCTGGTGGTCAGTGCGGCCGTGGGGTTTTTGCTGTGGTACACCTTGGTGCGAGAAGCCCACGCCATTCAGCCTTTGGTGCCAGCGCTGCAAAGCTGGTGGATGAAGGTTCATGTGCCGGCCAACTTTGTGGGCTACGGAACCTTTGCAATTGCAGCCATGTTGGCCTTTGCTTACCTGATCAAACAAAGTGCCTCTGAGACCCGTTGGTACAAGCTTGCCCCACTGTGGTTATTGGGCATTGTCTTGTGTCTGGAGCCCTTGGTCTTCCGTCAGTCTTCGCTGGAAAAAGGCGGCAGCTACTGGTTTGTTTATTTCGGCGTATCGGCGTTGATCGTCGGCGGCATTTTGTCCGCTCGTCGACGCATCGCCGAGCGTTTGCCCAGTTTTGAAGTCTTGGACGACGTGATGTACAAAGCCATTGCGGTGGGTTTTGCCTTCTTCACCATCGCCACAGTGTTGGGTGCTTTGTGGGCGGCCGAGGCGTGGGGTGGTTACTGGAGCTGGGACCCCAAAGAGACTTGGGCCTTGATCGTGTGGTTGAACTACGCCGCATGGTTGCACATGCGTCTCATGAAGGGCTTGCGTGGCACCGTGGCGGCTTGGTGGGCCTTGGTTGGCTTGGCCGTGACGACTTTTGCGTTCTTGGGTGTGAACATGTTCTTGTCGGGCTTGCACAGCTACGGCGAACTTTGAGGCCCTTCATCAGGATCTGACCATGATCATTCGCACCCAGCAAGACGGCTTTGTTCATCCACTGGGCAGCGAGATCACCCCGCAGGCGGTGTACCTCGATCGCCGTCGTTGGTTGGCCCAATCGGCTGCAGCTTTCGGCGCGGCCTGGGGCTTAGGTCACACCGACTGGGCACATGCAGCCAAAGGTGCTCCGCTCAAAGGCGTTCGTACGGTGGTGGATGGAGCCATCGCTCTGGATGCGCTCACGCCTTATGCCGACGTCACGGGGTACAACAATTTTTACGAATTCGGTTTGGACAAAACCGACCCGGCCCGAAACGCCCACACACTCAAAACCTCGCCGTGGACGGTGTCCGTGGAGGGTTTGGTGGCCAAGCCACGCACTTGGGGTTTGGAGGAACTGCTCAAACTCGCCCCGATGGAAGAGCGCATTTACCGCTTGCGCTGTGTCGAGGGCTGGTCCATGGTGGTGCCATGGGTGGGTTACTCCTTGTCGGCCCTCATTCGAGCGGCGCAGCCCTTGGGCAGTGCGCGTTACGTGGAGTTCCTGACACAGGCCGACCCGGCCACCATGCCAGGCTTGCGCAACAGTGTTTTGCAATGGCCTTATCTGGAGGGTTTGCGACTCGATGAGGCGCAGCACCCCCTGACCTTGTTGACTTTTGGCGTGTATGGTGAAGTGCTGCCCAAACAAAACGGCGCACCCTTGCGTTTGGTGGTGCCTTGGAAATACGGTTTTAAGAGCGGTAAGTCCATCGTCAAAATCCGCTTCACCGACCGCGAACCCCGCACCTCCTGGAACGTGGCTGCGCCCCGTGAATACGGTTTTTACGCCAACGTGAACCCTGCGGTGCCCCACCCCCGCTGGAGTCAAGCCACCGAGCGGCGCATCGGTGAAGCGGCCGGGCTGTTTGCCAAGCGCCGCCCGACCGAACTGTTCAACGGCTATGGCCCGCAAGTCGCCTCAATGTATGCGGGCATGGACTTGCGCCGCTTCTTCTGATGCGTTGGCCTGGACAGGCTTGGCTGATCTGGGCCGTGGCGATGCTCCCCGGTGCCTATTGGTGGGGGGCGGCTCTCACCGATCAACTCGGGGCGAACCCTGCGGAAGCGCTGATTCGGGGCTTGGGTGAAAGCACCTTGCAGCTGTTGTGCGTGGTTTTGTTGATCACGCCATTGCGCGTCTCGACGGGCTGGACCAGCTTGGCTCGCTGGCGTCGGCCCTTGGGTTTGGCGGTGTTTGCCCATGCTGTGTTGCACGCGGTGGCTTATGCGTGGCTCGATCAATCTTGGGATGTATCGGCCATGCTCGTGGATGTGTGGGAACGGCCCTTCATCACCGTGGGCATGGTCGCCACGCTCTTGCTTCTGGCCATGTCACTGACCTCTTGGAATGGCGCCATTCGTGCCTTGGGTGCTCGACGATGGCAAGCGTTGCACCGCTCAGTCTATGCCGTGGCGGTGTTAGCGGTGTTGCACTTTTACTGGATGCGCACGGGCAAGAACCATTTCGCCGAGGTGTGGATTTATGGCGTGGTGTTGGCTGCCCTATTGGGCTGGCGCGTTTGGCGCTGGCAGCGCCAGCGCCGAATCAGTTGAGC
The DNA here is from genome assembly GCA_964576495.1 of uncultured Hydrogenophaga sp. Classification (GTDB taxonomy): domain Bacteria; phylum Pseudomonadota; class Gammaproteobacteria; order Burkholderiales; family Burkholderiaceae_C; genus Hydrogenophaga. The sequence goes on from CAZNWS010000048.1 coordinate 7,801, forward strand.
TATTTTTCCAAACGCAATTGGTCGTCGGCGCTTTCGCGTTCGCGAATCACTTGCACCCGGTCGCCCGACACCAAAACCTCGGCCGCTCGCCCGCGCGTGTTGTAGTTGCTGGCCATGCTCATGCAATAGGCACCAGCCGACAAGACCGCCAAGCAGTCCCCGGGGCGCACCGCCAGCGCACGATCGCGGCCCAACCAGTCACCGCTTTCACAAACCGGGCCCACCACATCCCAGGTCAGGGTGGTGGTCTCGGCGCTGGGCGTTTGCACCGGCACGATCTGGTGGTAGGCCTGGTACATGGCCGGGCGCGGCAAATCGTTCATGGCCGCGTCGACGATGCAGAAGTTTTTGTGTTCGCCGGGCTTGAGGTAGAGCACCTCGGTCAGGCACACGCCGGCGTTGCCCACCAAGGAGCGCCCCGGTTCGATGTAAATGGCGCGGTCGCCGTAGCCACGCGCATCGAGTTTGGCCAACAGCGCTTGCCACAAGGCATCGGCGCTGGGGGGCGTGTCGCCGTGGTAGTGGATGCCCAAGCCGCCACCGAAGTCGATGTGCTCGATGTGGATGCCCCCTGCCTCAATGGCTTGCACCAAGTCGAGCACGCGGTCCATCGCGTCGAGGTAGGGCGCGGCTTGTGTGATCTGTGAACCGATGTGGCAATCGATGCCCACCACGCGCAAGCCCGGATGGGCCGCGGCGCGTTGGTAGGTGCTGACCACGTCTTCGTGGGCGATGCCGAATTTGTTGTCTTTGAGCCCGGTGGAGATGTAGGGGTGGGTTTGGGCGTCCACGTTCGGGTTGACGCGCAAGCTCACCGGGGCGCGCATGCCCATGCTGTGTGCGACCTCGCCCAACACCTCCAGCTCGGCCACGCTCTCGACGTTGAAGCAACCAATGCCCACGTCCAAGGCGCGGCGCACTTCAGCGCGGGTTTTGCCC
>CAZNWS010000049.1:0-8684 GCA_964576495.1 uncultured Hydrogenophaga sp.
CGCATCTCCTCTTCAAGGCTGGTGGGCAACGTTTCTTTGGCGAACTGTGTCATGGTGAAAGGTGTTGGATTGGCATTAACCCAAGAAATAAGGTTAATCTGCCATTTTAGTGGCTAAGCCAAGCCCCATTCTCAGCACTCCAGGTCCTTGCATTTACAATGGTCTCATTGGTGTTGCGATCAGACATGACGCCATTGCCTGATGCATCGCGCGCCTCCCTCGCCGGCCATGAGCCGTGCTGTATTGCTGAAACCCCCACTACCTTCTTCTGCACCATGAAAAAAGCATTCTTCGTCGCCTTGTTCGCATCAACCACTGGTTTCGCGCTGGCTCAGCCCTACAACAACTGGGTTTCCTCCGACGGTCAAGTTGTTCGCAGTGGCTTCAATCAATGCTGGCGGAATGCCTCATGGACGCCCGAAACCGCCCATCCCGACTGTGACGGTGCGTTGCGTTCTGTGCCAGCCGCTCCCGCTCCCGCTGCGGCTGCTTCCAGTCCATCCCCAGCGCCAGCTGCCAGCGCCGCACCGACCAAAGTGACTTTTGCCGCCGAGGCTTTTTTCGATTTTGATCGCGCCGCGCTGAAAGCTGAAGGTAAGTCACAGCTCGATGGTTTGGTTGAGAAATTGACTTCCCTCAACTGGAGTTCGATGGGCGTTGTCGGTCACACCGACAGCGTGGGCTCTGCGTCATACAACCAAGGTTTGTCCTTGCGACGTGCCGAGTCGGTGAAAAACTACTTGGTCACCAAAGGCTTACCAGCCGCGTTGATCCAGGCTTCTGGTCAAGGTGAGTCGCAGCCAGTGGCCGACAACAGCACAGCGGCTGGTCGTGCCAAGAACCGCCGCGTGGAAATCGAAGTGGTGGGCACCGCCAAGTAAGCGGGTTCCACCCATCAAAACCGCGCTTTGGCGCGGTTTTTTTTGCCTTGGACATAATCGCACCATGAACGACAAAGCCCCTTCCGTGAACGCCGACCCGGCCGAATTGGCCAAATTTTCTGAACTCGCCCACCGTTGGTGGGACCCCAACAGCGAATTCCGCCCTTTGCACCAGATCAACCCCCTGCGTTTGCAGTGGATCGATCAAGCCGTGGGCTTGTCGGGCAAGCGGGTGCTCGATGTGGGTTGCGGTGGGGGCATCTTGGCCGATGCCATGGCGCGCGCAGGGGCGAACGTCACCGGCATCGACCTTTCCACCAAAGCCCTGAAAGTCGCGCAACTGCACGCGCTGGAAGCGCAAACCCCCAACATCAGCTACCGTGAAATCAGCACCGAAGCTTTGGCGGCCGAAAGCCCCGAGACCTTTGATGTGGTCACTTGCATGGAAATGCTCGAGCACGTGCCGGATCCGGCGTCTGTGGTGCGTGCGTGTGCTCAGTTGGTCAAGCCCGGTGGCTGGGTGTTTTTCTCAACCCTCAACCGCAACGCCAAGTCGTTTTTATTCGCCATCGTCGGCGCGGAATACGTGCTCAATCTGCTGCCCAAAGGCACACACGAATTCGCCAAGTTCATCCGCCCCAGCGAACTGGGTCAGTACATCCGCGAAGCGGGTTTGTCGCACCAAGCTTCCAAGGGCCTGCAATACAACCCCTTGACCCGCCGCTACTGGCTCGACGGTGACACCAGCGTGAACTACATGATGTCCACGCGCAAGCCATGAACCAGGCCCGGCGACCCCAAGCGGTGCTGTTTGATTTGGACGGCACCTTGCTCGACAGCGCCCCTGAGTTGGGAGCGGCGGCCAATGTCTTGCTGAAGGATCGCGGTTTTCCCCTCAGGCCCCTAGTCGACTACCGAGCCCATGCCGGATCGGGCGCGCGCGGCATGTTGCGGGTGGCCTTGGACATCGGTCCAGACCACCCCGATTACGAGCGCCATAAATCCGAATTTTTGAGGGCTTACGAAACGGTTTTGTTTCAGACCGTGGCGTTTGCCGAAGTCCCATCCGTCTTGGCTCAGCTCCAGCAAAGTGGTTTGCCTTGGGGCATTGTCACCAACAAGGCCGAGCGTTTGGCCTTGCCCTTGATCGCCAGTTTGCCAGTGCTGGCATCGGCGGCTGTGGTGGTGTGTGGGGACCCCACACCCCACGCCAAGCCGCACCCCGAGCCCTTGTTCGAAGCTGCCCGTCGAATCGGCTTAGCACCCAGCGACTGTGTGTATGTGGGCGACGACGAGCGCGACATCGTGGCGGGCCGAGCCGCAGGTATGCGCACCGTGGCGGCTTTGTACGGTTATTTGGGTCCAAGCGCCCAGCCCGAAGCTTGGGGTGCCGACGCCAGTATCGAACGGCTTTCGGACCTGCTGGACGTGCTGCACGAGGCCTGAGAACCTGACCATGGACCGTGTTCAGACCGTGATCGTTGGGGCGGGTGTGGTGGGCTTGGCTGTGGGCCGGGCCTTGGCGCTCAGCGGGCGTGAGGTGTTGGTGTTGGAATCCGAAAACGCCATCGGAACCGGCACCAGTTCTCGCAACAGTGAGGTCATTCACGCCGGTATTTACTATGCGGCAGGTTCACTCAAAGCCCGCCTGTGTGTCCAAGGCAAAGAGCAGCTCTACGCTTATTGCGCCGAGCGTGGGGTGGCGCACCAGCGATTGGGCAAACTCATCGTCGCCACCTCGGCGCAGCAGGTGGGATCTCTGGAGGGCATCGTGGCCAAAGCCCAAGCCAACGGCGTTCACGACCTGCAAATCCTCAGCTCAGCCCAGGCTCGGGCCCTGGAGCCGGCTTTGACCTGCGAAGCGGCGCTGCTCTCACCGAGCACGGGCGTGGTCGACAGCCACGGTCTGATGCTCGCTTTGCAGGGTGACCTGGAAAACGCGGGCGGCCTGTTGGCGTTGGTTTCGCCCGTTCAGTCCATCGCGGTCCAAGAAGGTCCACCCAGTTACCCCATCGTGCTGCGCACCGAGGACGGCACCGAGCTGGCTTGCTGTGAACTGGTCAACGCCACCGGGCTGAACGCCGTGGCCTTGGCGCGTGCCATGCACGGTTTGGACGCTGCCGCCTTGCCGCAGGCCCATTTCGCCAAAGGCAACTATTTCACTTTGGCGGGCAAGGCACCGTTTTCGCGACTGATTTACCCCGTGCCCGAAGCGGCGGGTTTGGGTGTGCACTTGACCTTGGATTTGGGCGGCCAAGCCAAGTTTGGTCCTGATGTGCAGTGGGTCACGGACCCGGCGGACCTGAGTGTGGACCCGTCCCGAGGCGACGCGTTTTACCAAGAGGTTCGCCGCTATTGGCCCGAGCTGCCCGACGGTGCCTTGCAAGCTGGGTACGCCGGTATTCGGCCCAAAATCAGTGGCCCGGGTGAAGCCGCGGCCGACTTCCTCATCCAAGGCCCCGCCGACCACGGTGTACCGGGCTTGGTGAACCTGCTGGGCATTGAGTCGCCAGGTTTGACGAGCTCGCTCGCGATCGCACAGCACGTGAAGGGCTTGCTGAGCCCCACGCAGCCTTGAATCTCAGCGCTGGTGTTGTTTTAACGCCTGCGCCACTTCGCGCACCAAAGCCGGACCTTGGTAAATCAAGCCGGTGTAGATCTGCACCACGTCGGCACCGGCTTGGATCTTGGCCACGGCATCGTTGCCGGACATCACCCCACCGACCCCGATGATGGGAAAGCCGGCGCCGAGGGAGGCGCGCAGTTGGGAGATCACGCGGTTGCTCGCCGCTTGCACCGGTGCGCCCGACAAACCACCGGCCTCATCGGCGTGTGCCATGCCTTGGACAGCATCGCGTGACAGGGTGGTGTTGGTGGCGATCACGCCGTCCATGCCGTGTTGGCGCAGCGTGGCGGCGATCACACCGACCTGGGCCTCGTCCAAGTCGGGTGCGATTTTCAAAAACAGGGGCACGCGTCGGCCGTGTTCGGCGGCCAAGGCCTCGCGCCGCGCCACCAGCGCGCCGAGCAAACCGTCCAGCGCTTCGTCGCTCTGCAGCGCACGCAGGTTTTTGGTGTTGGGGCTGGAGATGTTCACCGTCACGTAGTCGGCGTGTGGGTACACACCGGCCAAAGCGATGAGGTAATCGTCGGTGGCGTTTTCGATCGGTGTGGCGGCGTTTTTGCCGATGTTCAGGCCCAAGAGCATGGGGTTGCTGCGCGGGGCTTGTCGGCAACGCGCGCGCTGAACATTCGCCACGAACGCGTCCAGGCCTTGGTTGTTGAAGCCCAAGCGGTTGATCAGCGCGTTGGCCTGGGGCAAGCGGAACATGCGCGGTTGGGGGTTGCCAGGCTGCGCTTTGGGCGTGACCGTGCCGACCTCCACAAAACCAAAACCCATGGCGCCCAAGCCGTCGATGCAGCGCGCGTTCTTGTCCAGACCGGCGGCCAAGCCCACGCGGTTGGGGAAGTGCAGACCGGCCAAGCTGATGGGGTCATCGACGCGGCATTGGCGGTAGAGGCGATCGAGCGGCGTGTTTTGCGTGCGGGCGATGTTGTCCATCGTCAGGTCATGGGCCTTTTCGGGGTCCATTTGGAACAGCACGGATCGGGCGAGGGCGTAAGGGATCAAGGACATTGGATAATTCCGTTTCAATCCCTCGATTCTCTCAGACCCGAAAGTCCCCATGACCCAAGACGAACTCAAAGCCCTGGTGGGCCAAGCCGCCCTGAACTACGTTGTGCCCGGCGAGATCGTCGGCGTGGGCACAGGCTCCACCGTGAACAAATTCATCGAGGCCTTGGCCACCATGAAGGACCAGATCAAAGGGGCTGTCTCCAGCTCCGAAGCCTCGACACTGCGCTTGAAAGCCTTGGGCATTCCGGTGTTTGACAGCAACGAGGTCGAGCGTTTGTCGGTCTACATCGACGGTGCCGACGAGATCGATCACCAAGGCCACATGGTCAAAGGCGGCGGCGCGGCCCTCACGCGCGAAAAGATCGTTGCCGCACAGTCCGCTCAATTCGTCTGCATCGCCGACGAAAGCAAGCTGGTGCAAGCCTTGGGCGCCTTCCCCTTGCCCGTGGAAGTCATTCCCATGGCCACCGCCCGCATCGTGCGCCAGTTCCAAGCCATGGGCGCGAGCGCCGAGGTGCGACTCAAAGAGGGGCAGCCTTTGGTGACCGACAACGGTCAGCACATCGTGGACGTCAAAGGCCTGAAGATCGCCGACCCCTTGGCCTTCGAGAGCGAGGTCAACAACTGGCCCGGCGTGGTGACGGTGGGTGTGTTCGCCTACCAAAAAGCCGCGGTGTGTTTGTTGGGCACGGCTTCTGGGGTTCGGACTTTGACGTTCTGAGTCTGTTTTTCTGGCCTGTGTGGGTCTTCGCCCGCCCAGACCGCTGACCCCTGCGACGCTCGTGTCCCCCGGCTTCGGCGGGGCCGAAGCCTCCTCCTTTACCTCGCTTTGCAGGGCTCAGCACTCCGTGCTGGAGGGATCGGTGAACAGGTAATCGAAGGCCTGATGCGCGTTCGAACCTGAGGGGGAGTCTCAGGAGGCCATGCCCTGGTGCCGCAACAGAGCATCCAGTTTCGGCTCCCTGCCGCGGAAGGCCTTGAAGGATTCCATGGCGGGTCGGCTGCCGCCGGCCTCCAAGATCGCTTCGCGGTAACGACGACCCGTCTCCACGCTCGGCTCACCATCGGCACTGGCGGTTTCTTCGAACGCTGCATAGGCGTCGGCGCTCAGCACCTCGGCCCACTTGTAGCTGTAGTAACCCGCGGCGTAACCGCCCGCAAAAATGTGGCTGAAGGTGTGGGCTGTGCGGCTGAAGGCGGGGGGGTGCAAGACCGAGACCTCGTCACGCACCGCTTGCAACACCGCCATGAAGTCGCCTGCCCGATCGGGTTCGGCGTGCAAACGCATGTCGAAGAGCGAAAACTCGATTTGTCGCAGGGTTTGCAAACCGCTTTGAAAGTTTTTGGCCGCCAGCATCTTGTCGAACAGCGCGCGCGGCAAGGGCTCGCCCGTGTCCACGTGTGAGGTCATGTGGCGCAGCACGCTCCACTCCCAGCAGAAGTTCTCCATGAACTGGCTGGGCAATTCCACCGCGTCCCATTCCACGCCGCTGATGCCCGAGACGTCGCGCTCGTTGACCTGCGTGAGCATGTGGTGCAGGCCGTGGCCGCATTCGTGAAAGAGGGTGATCACGTCGTCGTGGGTGAGCAGCGGCGGCTTGCCGTTGATGCTCTCGCCGAAGTTGCACACCAGGTGCGCCACCGGCGTTTGCAGCTCACCGCTGTCGGGGCGCAGCCAACGGGCGCGCACATCGTCCATCCAGGCGCCGCCGCGTTTGCCCGCGCGGGCACTGGGGTCGAGGTAGAACTGGCCCACCAAGGTGCCTTGGCGCTCAATGCGGTAGAACTCCACGGTGGGGTGCCAGACCGCGGCGCTGTCGCGGCGGATGCTCACCTCAAACAAGGTCTCGACGATTTTGAACAAACCGGCCAAAACCTTGGGCGCGGGGAAGTAGGGCTTGACCTCTTGGTCGCTGAAGGCGTAACGCGCTTCCTTGAGTTTCTCACCCACATAAGGCCAGTCCCAGGCTTGTGGGTCGCTCAGGCCCAAGTGTTCGGCCGCAAAAGCGCGCATCTCGGCCACGTCGCGTTCGGCGTAAGGGCGGGCGCGCTGCGCCAGGTCGCGCAAAAAGCCCATCACCTCGTCGGGCGACTGCGCCATCTTGGTGGCCAAAGACACTTGCGCGAAGTTCTGGTAACCCAAGAGCTGCGCTTCTTCTTGGCGCAAGGCCAAGATTTCGCTGATCAAAGCACTGTTGTCCAAGCTCGCATCCACGCTTTGGTCAGACGCGCGGGTGACGTAAGCGCGGTAGAGCTGTTCACGCACGGCGCTGTTCTTGGCGAACTGCATGACCGGCAAATAGCAAGGCATTTTCAGGTTGAGCTTGTGGCCGGTTTTGCCTTCGGCTTGTGCGGCGGCCGCGGTGGCGGCGAGCACGTCTTCGGGCACACCGTCGAGCTGATCGCGCTCGACATACAGGGCAAAACGGTCGGTCGCGTCGAGCGCGTTTTCGCTGAATTTTTGTGAGAGTTCGGCTTGGCGTTCTTGAATCGCGGCGAAGCGTTCTTTGGCCGTCCCTTGCAATTCGGCGCCACCCAGCACAAAGCCACGCATGGCGTTGAAGTGTGCGCGGGCTTGCTCAGCGTTGAGGCTGCTGGGGTCCATGGCCTTGTACTTGGCGTACAAGCGCTCATCGGCGCCCAAGCGCGTCCAGAACTCGGTGACCTTGGGCAGCACCGCGTTGTAGGCCGCGCGCCATTCGGGCGTATCGGCCACGCTGTTGAGGTGGCTGACCGCGCCCCAGGCCATGCTCAAGCGCTCGGTGGCCACATCCAAAGTCTTGGCCATGGTGCGCCAATCGGCGGGGAAGTCCTCGGCCGTGACGGTCGTCAAGGCGGTTTCTGCTTGTGCCAATAAGGCTTCAATGCCCGGCTCGATGTCCGAAGCTTCAATGGCGTCGAAACGCGGCAGGGCGCTGGGGGTGCTCAAGGGGTTGGGGCGCAGAGGTGTGTTCATGGCGATTCAAATGGGGATTGGAGCTCAGAACGCAAGGCGTCTGTGACGCCCCAGTGTGACGGATCAACCTTTGGGTTTGTTGGCTAGGGTCTTTTTGACGCTGCTTTGGCTGCGCTTGGCGCGTTTGATCTGGCCGCCGGCGGTCAGGCGCTCGTTGCCCAAGACGCGCACGACTTTCACCTCAGGGCGTTGGCCGCCGCGTTTGCTGAACTTCAGCACCTTGACGTCACGCGGGCCTGGCATGCGGTCTTCGTCGATGGCTTTTTCTTTTTCTTCCACCGGGCGCCAGATCACCAGCAATTTGCCAATGTGTTGGATGGGTGCGGCGTTGAGAGCATCGGTCAAACGCAACAAAATGGCCTCGCGCTCAGCGCGGTCGTCGTTGAAGACGCGGATTTTGATCAGGCCGTGGGCTTTGAGGGCGGCGTCGACCTCTTTTTGAACGGCGGGTGTCAAACCGTCGCCACCGATGATGACCACCGGGTTGAGGTGGTGAGCGTCGGCGCGGTGCACTTTGCGCTGTGCGGGCGTGAGGATGATCTGGGACATGGGACAATTATCGTTTACCGGTGAGCAAGGTGCGCTGTGCACTCCTCGCCGCGAAGGTGCGTCTGTCCATGAAAGTCAAAACCCAGAGCAAAAAAGTCAACAAGGCTTGGCTCAACCAGCACATCAACGACACCTACGTGCGTTTGGCGCAGAAAGAGGGTTATCGGGCCCGAGCGGCTTACAAACTCAAGGAGCTCGATGAAACTTTGGGTCTGGTCAAGCCCGGCCAAGTGGTGGTGGACTTGGGGTCTACTCCCGGCGCTTGGAGTCAGTACCTGCGCCGCCGGCTCAACCCAGACGGCGCGGCCGTCGGCGCTTTGAACGGCACCATCATCGCCCTGGACATGTTGCCCATGGAGCCGGTGGAGGGTGTCCACTTCATCTTGGGCGACTTCCGTGAAGCCGAGGTGTTGGCGCAATTGGAGCAAGCTTTGGTGAGCAGTGGCGCCAGCGCGGTCGATTTGGTGGTCTCGGACATGGCGCCCAACCTGTCGGGCATTGGCGCGACCGACGCGGCGCGCATCAGCGATTTGATCGATTTGGCCGTGGACTTTGCCAAAAACCACCTCAAGCCCGAAGGGTCTTTGGTGGTCAAACTCTTCCACGGTGGGGCGTATGACCCCATGGTGGCCCTGTTTCGGCAGACATTCAAGGTGGTCAA